>VBJP01000076.1 GCA_005880165.1 Chloroflexota bacterium
CGCCGCGTGACAGCTGCGACAGAGCGATGACCGGCACCTTGAGCTCTCGAGCCAGCTGCTTGAGTCCGCGACTGATCTCGCTCACCTCCTGGACGCGATTGGGCTCGCGGCTCTGCACGCTGGCCTGCATGAGCTGGAGGTAGTCCACGATCACCAGGTCGAGACCGTGCTGCTCCATCTCCAGCCGCCTGGCCTTGGTGCGAAGCTCCATCACGGAGAGCACGGGCGAGTCGTCGACCCACATCGCCGCTCCGGCCATGTCGTTCATGACCGTCGCGATCTTGCTCCAGTCGGTCTCCTCCATGAATCCGGTTTGCAGAGGCCTCGGGTTGATGCCCGTCTCCGCCGAGAGGAGGCGCAGCGAGAGCTGCTCCTTGCTCATCTCCAGGCTAAAGACCGCCACCTTCTTCGCCTCGCGGATCGAGGCGTGCTGTGCGATGTTCAGCGCCAGGCTGGTCTTTCCGACGCTGGGGCGGGCGGCGAGGATGATGAGGTCCGATGGCTGGAACCCCCCGAGCAGGGTGTCGAGCTGGGCGAGGCCGGATGGGATGCCCAGGATCTGGCCCCGATGCTCGTGGAGATACTCCAGGCGGTCGTAGGCCTGGCCGAGAAGGGTCGCCAACGACTCGAAGCCGCCGATTGTGCGGTGCTGGCTGATCTCGAACAGGATCGACTCCGCGCGATCGATGGCCGCCTCGGCGTCGTTCGCCTCCTCGTAGCCGACCGCCGCGATCTTGCCTGCCGCCGCGATCAGGTTACGGAGGACCGACTTGCGTTCGACGATGCGCGCGTAGTGCTCGACGTGGACCGCGGTCGGGACCACGTTCATCACGGTGGCGAGGTAGGCGGGCCCACCGATGGCATCCAGCCGCTCGCGGCGAGCGAGCTCATCACCAAGGGTGACGAGGTCGATCGGCTCGCGCTGTGCGTGGAGCGCGAGCATGGACTCGTAGATGTCGGCGTGCTGCTGGCGGTAGAAGTCCGCGGGGTGGAGGAAGTCTGCGACCTTCAGGATCGCGTCGGCATCGATCAGCAGCGACCCGAGGACGCTCTGCTCGGCGTCGACGGCCTGCGGGGCGAGCTTATCGATGCTCATCGAGGTGCGTGGGCGAGCGCCAAGGGAGGCAACCGAGGTCTCCTGATCGGGGGCGAGAGCTGACGCATGGCACCGTAGCCGCGCGCAGACCGGCGCATGGCGAGTTGTCCACCCCGTAATCCACGAAGTTCGTTTCCGGGTGGGGATGAGGTGTGGAGATCACTGGTGCCTCACGCGCGGACCACGACGCGTCCAGTGAGCCACCCCATTGCGACATGTACTGTGTCGCGCATCGTGAGGATTGCGGCGACCTGAGCCGGTGCCCAGGTCCAGACCCGCCGCTGGGTATGCGCCCCGCCAAGGGCCACGATCGCCGGGCGTGAACCTGACCGGGATCCTCTGCGGTCACGCCGAGGGGGTGCGCTCGATCCCCAACCCGGTGGCGGCTGCGGCCTCAGTGCAGGGGCGTCACGTTGACGAGAACGGTGGCGTCGATGCCGCTGAACACGTGAACCATCACTCGGTGCTCGCCGACCGTCTTGATCGGCTCCTTGAGCACCACCTGATGGCGATCGAGCTCGATCCCCTCCTTTGCCAGGAGCTCGACGATCTCCCGGTTGGTCACTGAGCCGAAGAGGCGGTTCTTCTCGCCGGCCTTGACACCGATCTCGAGGCGGACGCCGCGCAGCTTCTCCGCCGTCGCTTCCGCCTCGGACTGCAGCGCCTTTTCGCGGTCCTCGCGCTCCGTGCGATGCCGCTCCCAGTTCTTGAGTGCACCGGCATCGGCCACCTGCACGGCGCCGGTGGGAATGAGGAAGTTGCGCGCATAGCCGCTCTTGACGTCCTTGACCTCGCCCTCACGGCCGAGACCGCGGACGTCCCGCCTCAGGATCACCTTCATGGGCTGGTTGCCTCGCGCCTCACACGCGAGCGCGCGCTCCGGTGGGTACGCGATTCCCGCCATGCGGCGAGGAGGCGGCGGATGCTTGTCGGGTCGCGGAGGTTGCCGTATCGCTCAAGGAGCTCTGGCAGGTTGTCGCGGATACGGTCGTAGCGATCGCCGAGCACCTCCCGCAGGCGTGCCAGGTCCCGGTCGAGACGCGCTGTGCCGTTGCGTGCCCGTTCGAGGTGCTCGCGGCGCACGTCATCGGGTGCGTTGGCGATGAACAGGTCGAGGACCAGCAGCAGGACGGTGAGGTCGTCCGCCTGGCCGATGATCGGCAACGCGTCGGGGATCAGGTCGATAGGGGTAACCAGGTAGGCGAGCGCCGCGCCGAGCAGCAGCTTGAGGTGGAGCGGCGTTCGGCCGTCGCGCGCGAGACCCCAGATCAAGCGCGCATAGGTCGGGAGCTTCCATACCAGCTGCGCGAGACGGACGTAGCGCCAGCGGCCGGTTCGGTTCAGCACGAGATCGGCCTCCTGATCGATGGGGCCCCGATTCTAGCAGAGCTCGCGCTCCTGATCGGTGCCGCCACATCGGCTTGACGATAGAACACCTGTTCTGCTAGGGTCCTGCAAGACCGCCGACCGCGGAGGGAGCCACAGCTTGACCAGGCACGACATCGATCGCCGCCAGAAGATCCTCGAGTGCATCGCCCGCACCGTGGCAGAGCGGGGGTACCCGCCGTCGGTGCGCGAGATCGCAGATGCCGTCGGGCTGGCTTCCACGTCCGCCGTCCATCATCACCTGATCGCCCTCGAACGAGACGGCCTCCTCGAGCGAGGCAGCCACAGCTCGCGCGCGCTGCGCCTGACCGCAAGGGCCGAAGGCAAGCGGACGACCCGTCTATCCTCGCGCGTCACACCGTTCCGGATGCCCGTCGAGCGGGACGTCGTCTCGCTGCCGGTCCTTGGAGAGATCGCGGCCGGCCAACCCATCGAGGCGTACGCCGACGCAGCAGAATCGCTCGACGTGCCGCGCTCCATCGAGGCGCGCGACGGCTCGTACGTGCTACGGGTGCGCGGCAAGAGCATGATCGACGCGCTGATCGATGACGGCGACTACGTGATCGTCCAGCCGCAGGCCACGGCCCGGGATGGAGACATTGTCGTCGCGCTGCTCGAGGACAACGGCGTGACCCTCAAGCGCTTCTTCCGAGAACAGGAGCGCATCCGCCTCCAACCGGCGAACAGTGAGATGGAGCCGATATTCGCCAGCGAGGTCCAGATCCAGGGCAAAGTGGTAGGCGTCATCCGCAAGCTCGCCTAACCTCCGTTACGCCCCCCGAGGCGCCCGTCGTGAGTGACGTGCGGTCGTCCCGCACCACGCGCATGCGCTCCATCCTCCACGCAGACCTGGACGCCTTCTACGCGTCCGTCGAGGTCCTCGATGACCCCTCCCTTCGAGGAAAGCCGGTGATCGTGGGAGCCGCCCGCGGGGAGCGCGGGGTGGTCAGCGCGGCCTCGTACGAGGCCCGTCAGTTCGGCGTCCATTCCGCGATGCCCATCCGAACGGCGGAGCGCCTCTGCCCCAGCGGAGTCTTTCTGCCGGGCCACCCCGATCGCTACCGGGAGCTGAGCGACCAGGTGATGGCTATCTTCCGCTCGTACACGCCGCTGGTGGAGCCGATCAGCCTCGACGAGGCATTCCTCGACGTGACCGGCAGCGCGGCAGCCTTTGGGAATGGCGAGGCGATCGCCAGGCAGATCAAGTCTCGCGTCCAGTCCGAAGCGGGGCTCGTGGTCAGCGTCGGCGTGGCCAGCAACAAGCTGTGCGCCAAGGTGGCGTCCGATCTGCGCAAACCGAATGCCCTGGTCGTGGTCCCGCCCGGCGAAGAGGCGGACTTCCTGGCGCCGTTGCCGGTCGGCCGCCTGTGGGGTGTTGGACCCAAGGCCGGGCAGGCGCTGCGCGAGTTTGGCGTGCAACGCGTCGGCGAGCTGGCGGCCCTTTCCGATGCGACGCTGCGGCGGCGGTTCGGGCAGCACGGTGGCGAGCTCGCTCGACGCGCGCGCGGCATCGACCCGTCACCGGTGATCCCCAGCCAGGCACCCAAGAGCATCGGCCACGAGCACACCTTCGAGCACGACGTGGTCGACCCGCGGCACCTCGAATCGACGCTCCTCGACCTGGCGGAGTCGGTCGCTACGCGCCTGCGTCGGCACGACATGGCGGCGGGCGCGGTCCAGCTCAAGCTGCGCTACGAGGGATTCGAGACGCTCACCCGCCAGGAGCCGCTCCCGCATCGGACTCGCGACGGTGAGCTCCTCTACGCGGCGGGGGTCGAGCTGCTGCGGCGGACGCTCGTGGCCGAGCGCGCCGTCAGGCTTGTGGGTCTGACCGCCATCAATCTCGCCGACGCGCAGCAGCTGACGCTCTTCGACGGGCTCGACCGGGAGGAGCGCCTGTCGGCCTCGATCGACGCGGTTCGCGAGCGATTCGGCGAGAACGCCATCACCCGAGCGCGGCTGCTCACCGATCGTCCGCGGCGCCGGTTCGACTTCGGCGAGCGCCCGAACAAGGCTGGCCCGCGATCGGCGCCCCAAGAGCTTGACGAATAGAACGCACGTTCGTATAGTGGGGGTCCAATCGAACGCCTGTTCTGTGCCTGGGCAGGCCTCGTCAGCTGAAGGAGCAGTCCTGACCCATGGCACTCACCGAGACGAGCCGAATCCCCGCGCGCGTCCAATGGGATCGCGCCACCGACCGACCTTCCCGGGTGCGGTGGGGTGGGCGTGTGCTGCAAGTGACCGGCCTGGCTGCGGTGCGGGACGAGCGTCACGCCTATCCGCCCGAGCGCGGCCCGCGTCTCACCATGGTGGTCGAGACGCCATCGGGGTCCGCCACCCTGGTGTTCGACGCATCGTCGAAGCGCTGGTACGTGCAGACCGTCGACCAGGCGGCCTGACGGCGGCTGTCGGCTCCGGGCACTCGTACAATCGCCACCGCAGCGTCCGACACCAGAGGAACCTGGTCGTCGGCGATCGAGGAGGCGTCCGCGCTTGAACGAGAACGAGGCTCGGCCTCGGGCCGACTTGGCTGCGCTCGCGGTGCGCGAGCTGCTCGTGCGACTCTCTACCAGCGACCCGGTACCCGGCGGTGGCAGCGCCGCGGCGCTCGCGGGTGCCATGGGGGCGAGCCTCGTATCGATGGTCGCCGCCCTCACCGTCAGACGCGCGGAAAACGCGGAAGCAGACGCCCTGGCGCGCCAGATCGGCGAGGCCGCTGGATCCTTGCGAGACGAGCTCGTCGATCTCGCGGAGCAGGACTCGGATGCCTACCAGGCGTTCGTGAGCGCTCGTCGTCTGCCGCGCGAAACCGATGAGCAGCGCCTCGCCCGCACCGAGGCAATGGGCACTGCAATCCTGCAGGCGGCCGAGGTACCGATGCGCACCGCCCGCGTTGCAAGCCAGGCGCTGGAGCTCGCCCGCCGCATCGCGCCGATCGGCAACCGCAATGCGGTGAGCGACGCCGGGGTGGCCGCGCAGCTGACGTCGGCGGCGGTACGGGGTGCCATCCTCAACGTGCGGATCAACCTGCCGCTGCTTCCCGAGGATGCCTCGATGCGCCATACCGCGCCCAGTGAGCTGGCCCGCCTCGAGCGGGAGACAGCCACCCTCGAAGCGGGCGCCATGGCGGATGTCTCGACCCGGCTCGGCTGACCCCTCGCCGATGTCCGCCGAGCTTCTCGACGGGAAGGCGCTTGCCGGCCAGCTGCGGGAAGAGCTCGCAGCGCGGACGTCGGCGCTCGTCGCGCGCGTCGGGGCGGCGCCGCGGCTGGCGATCATCCGCTTCGATGCGGAAGGCCCGTCCGCGGTCTACGTCAGGAGCGTGGCGATGGCTGCCGAGCGGGTGGGCATCTCACCCGTCGTGGTCATGCTGCAGTCGGACGCGGCGCAGGTCGCGGTCGGTGAACAGATCGACGAGCTGAACCGGGACCCGAGCGTGGCCGGCATCGTCATCGCCGAACCCCTCCCCGTCGGGCTATCCAAGACAGAGGTCGCAGCACGCATCGATCCGGCCAAGGACGTCGACGGGGCAGGTCCCGAGAACGCCGGCTGGCTGGCGCGCGGCGAGCCTCGCCTGGTGCCAGCCACGGCGCTTTCGGTGATGACCATCCTGCGGCGCCACGCCATTCCGATCGCCGGCCGCCTGGCGGTTGTCGTCGGCCGCTCGCCGGTGATCGGACGGCCCGCGGCGCAGCTGCTCATCGGGGCCGACGCGACTGTCGTCGTCTGCCACTCGCGCACCAGCGACCTGGGGGCCGAGACGCGCCGCGCGGAGATCCTGGTGGTGGCGGCGGGCCGGCCAGGACTCATCGGTCCCGACATGGTCAGCCGCGGATGCGTCGTGATCGACTGTGGCATCAACACCACGGCCACGGGCGTGGTGGGCGACGTGGCCTTCGAGGCCGTTCGAGGCAGCGTGGCCGCCATCACACCGGTGCCGGGAGGTGTTGGGCCGGTGACCTCCATGATGGTGGTGGCGCAGACGATCGATGCCGCGGAGCGTTTTGCCGAGATGGATATCCCCGGCTAGCTGGGCAGCAGGCTCGTATCGATAAGCTGCGGGACGCCCGGAGGCGTTCCGGAGATGGGGCTGTCAGAGAGGCTGGCCATGAAGGTCACCGTCTTCGCCCACGCAGCCTGGTCGACCGCGCCCGCACCGTGTGCGGCCGTGTAGTCGCTCGACCACGTGCCGATCGTCGCCTTCAGGATGGCGAGCTGCGTCCGCCGGTCCTGGCCAAGCGTAGGCACCGCCGCGATGGCGGCGTCGAGACCCTTCCGCGGATCCGCTTCGATTTCCTGCATCGCCCGCAGCGTGGCGGCGATGAAGGCCCGCAGCTGCGTGGCCTTGCTGCTGATCGCGCTGGTGCCGGCGATCAGGCCGTTGCCCGGCAGCGGCACGGCCTGGTCGACGCGCAGGACGGTGCTGCGCGTCCCGGACAGCTCGAGCTGCACCGGTTCGTTGTTGATGAAGCCCGTTGCGGCGTCCACGGCTCCCTGGGCCAGCGCGGCACCCTGGCCGAAGTCGGGGTAGAGCTCGATGTCGAGGTCCGATGGCCTGAGTCCGGCCGAGCTCAGCAGCGCCTGGAGCATGATCCAGCTGCTTCCGTACTTGCCTGGAGTTCCGAGCTTTCGGCCGCGGAGATCGCCCGCGGTCTTGATGCCGCTCGCCTGCTTTGCGTACACCACGTTCGGGAACTGGGCGTAGATGGTCGCCACGTAGCGCACTGGGATGCCTTGGCTGACGGCCGGGATGACGCTCGTCCCGTCGGAGATGCCGACGTCGATGGTGCCCTGCCCCACCAGCGTCACCAGGTCGGGATCGATCTTGTTCTGGAACGTCACCTGCAGGCCGCCGTCGCGGTAGTAGCCGGCCTGCTGCGCGAGGTAGAACTGCGCGAACTGGACACTCGGTATGTAGCCGAGCCCAACGGTCAGCGGGGTCGGCGGGGCTGCTGAGCCGGACGCCACAAGGCGCGGCGACCCGGAGGCCGCCGGTCCGCAAGCGACGAGCAGCTGGACGACCACGAACGCGCCCAGGGCGAGGCGGAGGCGCATGGGTCCGAGGGCGGCCCGTGTGCGACCAGGCATCACCGCGATCTCACCCACGCTCGCCGACCAGCTGATGCTCGACCAGGAGGATCAGCCAGTAGAGCGCCACGCCCAGCGCGGCGATGGTGAGGAGCGTCGCAAACAGGAGTGGTGTGTCGAACAGGCTGCCGCGTGCCAGGTTGATCAGGACGCCGAGCCCGGACTCCCCGCCCGCCCACTCGCCGATGATCGCGCCGATCACCGCCAGCGTGGCGCCCACGCGGATGCCGCCGAAGATCAAGGGCAGCGCTCCCGGGATCTCCAGCCGGGTCAGCACCTGCAGCGGCGTGGCCCGGTAGACACGGCCGACCTCGAGCAGCTGGCGATCCACGGAGCGGACCCCGACCATCGTGGCGACCGCGATCGGGAAGAAGACGATGAGCGAGCAGATGATGACCTTGGAGGCCAGCCCGGTCCCGAACCAGAGCGCGATGAGAGGCGCGAGGGCCAGGATCGGCGTCGCCTGGGCAGCCACCAGGTAGGGCGACAGCAGCCGCTCCGCCAGTCTGGATCGAGCCAGTGCGTAGCCGGTGACGAGCGCCAGGCCCGAACCGATGAGAAAGCCGAGCAGGATCTCGGTGAGCGTCGTCGCAACGTGCGGCTCGATGGTGCCGTCACGCCAGGCGGCGACGAGGCGACTGGCAACGACCTCGGGCGGCGGCAGGATGAAGGTGGGATAGCCGCCGATCACCACGAGCAGCTTCCAGGCGACGACGAACCCAGTCGCCACCGCAACCACCGGGAGGAGATCGCGCAGGACGCGTCGAGTCACGCGAGATCCTCGCGCTCGAGGGCGGCCCGGATCGCCGCCGACGCATCGCTCACGATGCTTGCGTCCAGGTCGACCAGGGTCCGGGGACGCCCAAGCCGGATTGGAACCTGGGCCACGATGCGCCCCGGACGCCCTGCCAGAACCACGACCCGATCAGCCAGGAAGATCGCCTCCGAGATCGAGTGGGTGACGAGCAGGATCGTGGTCCCCGTGGCGCGCCAGATCGATTGCAATGCCACGTTGAATCGCTCGCGGGTGAGGGCGTCGAGCGCGCTGAACGGCTCGTCCAGCAGCAGCACGGCAGGTTCGAGGGCGAGTGCCCTGGCGATGGCGGTTCGTTGCCGCGTCCCTCCCGAGAGCTGGTGCGGCCGGAGCCGCTCGACATCGGGAGCTCCCACCAGGCGCAGCAGATCGCGGGCCCGGGCTTCGCGCGCGTTTCGGGACCAGCCCGCCAGCTCGAGTGGCAATGCGACGTTCTCCAGCGACGAGCGCCACGGCAGCAGACGGGGCTCCTGGAAGACGAATCCCACCCCCAGGTCCGGTCCGCGGACCTCGCGGCCCCCGACGGCGATATCGCCCTCCTCTGGAGCCAGGAGACCGGCAATCAGCTTGAGCAGCGTGCTCTTTCCGGTCCCATTGGCGCCGATGACGGCCACCAGCTCGCCAGACGCGACCTCGAACGAAACGCCGGCGAGAGCGGGGCGCGGGGGATCGTCGCGGTAGCCGAAGGAACAGTGGCGCACCGCGATCGCCGCCGGCTGGCCCGCGCCTGCCGGCAGGGCGTCGCTGGCAGCGCTGATCGCCGGCGTTGCAACCCTGTTGGTCTGCGTCGTCTTCGTCGCGATGCTCCTCGTCGCCTCGGGGCACACGACGCGCGCCGCGTCCCGATGATCGGGCTGCAGGCGCCACCTTCTCTCATCCGGACTGTACCGTCGGCTCCGCTCGCGGCTCCATCGGTCTGGCCACCGCTCGGATCTGCTGACACCCGGCAGCGCTCATGCGCCGGGCCGCTCGTGGGCTCGACCTCGCGGCGAGGCCGCTACCACCGGTCGGGAATCACACCCTGCCCCGAAGGCGGAACGAGTCTAGCAGTCCGGCTGTTGCGCGGCCTCGCCGGCTTCAGCCGCGAGGCGAGCCGAGCGATCCGAGCCGGTGCGCGGTCGGCGCGATGGCGGGCCAGAGCGCGACGTACGCGTCGAAGAGGGCGTCGTAGGTGGCCCGATGCGCCGGATTCGGCTCGCAACGCTGGGCGATCCGCACCATGGACCTGATGGCATTGATGGTGTCCGTGTACCAGCCGATGCCGGTGGCGCCGATGACCGCAGCCCCCAGCAAGGCGGCCTCGCGCACCTCTGGGACGGCGACCGGCACATCCAGCACGTCGGCCTTGATCTGGTTCCACGCCTCGTGGTTGGCGGTGCCACCGGTGACCCGCAGCTCGGTGATGCGTAACCCGGCCGCTCGGATGGGGGTCGCCACGTGTCGCAGGGCGAGGGCCGCGGCCTCCATGATCGCTCGAGCCAGGTGCGGCGCTGCATGTCCCAGCGTCAACCCGACGAAAGCGCCTCGAGCGTGCGGGTCCCAGATGGGCGAGCGCTCGCCCGCCAGGTACGGGAGGAAGACGAGGCCATCCGCGCCTGGCTGAACCGCCGCGGCGCCGACGATCAGCGAGGCGGCATCCACGTCGTCGCCCAGCACGTCGCCGGTGAACCAGTCGAGCGCCTTGCCCGTCGAGGTCATCGCGCCCCCGATCATCCAGCGGCCGGGAAGGGGAGCGGGAGCGACCCACGTGTTGGGGACCCCCACCGCGGAATCCCAGTAGACCGCAAGGCCGCCTGAGGTGCCGCCCGTGTCGATGGCGTCCCCCGGATCGATGAGCCCGGCCCCGTGGAAGCTCGCGAACGAGTCGACGGTCCCCGCATGAACGGGAATCCCCCGCGGCAGCCCCAGCTCGCGCGCTGCCGAATCGGACAGGCGGCCCACCAGGGACCCGGCGTCGACGACCGCAGGGAGCCGGTCGGCCACGAGCCCGGCGGCGGCGGCCTCATCGGGCGCGATCAGCTGCTGGCCCGGAGATCGGGTCCTCGCCGCCAGGCCCGTCAGCCGCAACGTCGCCCACTCCCAGGTGTTCAGGTACCAGCGCGTAGCGGCCGCGGCCTGGGGGTCATTGCGCTCCACCCATCTCGCTGCCGGGAGGATGCCGAGCCCCCAGCCTGACACACCCGTTGCCTCCTGCAGGGCTTTCGCCTCATCACCGCTGCGTGTGTCCATCCAGGTCAAGGCCGGTCGGGTGGCCTCCCCCTCAGCGTCGACCACGAGCAGGGTCGGACCCTGACCGACGCAGCAGATGGCTGCGATCGCCGGGCCCCCGACGGAGAGCTCCTGCGAGATCGCAGCGAGGGCGCGCCACCATGACCGAGGGTCTTGCTCCGACCGGCCGGAGGCGGGGTCGAAGTCGATCGGGTATCCGCCGCGCGCCGTCGCCAGCAGCTGGCCCTCAGCGGTGATCAGCCCGCCCTTGGCCTCGCTGGTGCCGATGTCGAGCGCCAGGATCACCGCCCGCTCCGCGTCCACCTACTCCCCTCCCTCGCCCTCGGCGACCCCTTGCGGGCGAGGCTGGGGCCGCCGCAGCCAGCGCCAGATCAGCCAGGCAGTGCCGAGCAGCACCAGCGCATAGACCGCCAGCTCGTAGGGGCGAACGCCGTCGTACAGGCGGCGGTAGTTGGCACCGAGCAGGTATCCACCCAGCAGGAGAACCGCGTTCCAGGGGAGTGAGCCCAGGGCGCTGTAGAGGAGGAATCGGCCGAGGGGCATCCGCGCGACCCCGGCGGGATAGTTGATGAGGGCGCGCACCAGCGGCACGAGACGTCCGAAGAAGACGGCCCAGCCCCCGTAGCGCGCGAACCACGCATCCGCCCGGTCGAGGTCGGCGGGCTGAATGTGCACGTAGCGACCCCAGCGATCGAGCAGCGGCCGCCCGCCCCATGCGCCGATCAGGTATCCGGCCAGCGATCCGAGCACTGCCCCGAACGTCGCAATCACCAGCACGGCAAACCAGCTCCACGGAGCGCGGGTGAGCGGCTCGACGACGCTTGGGTCGGCTACCGACTGGCTCACCTTCCAGCCGGCCATCGGCACGATCACCTCCGACGGAATGATCGGGATGAACGTCTCAAGGCCGATCGCCAGCGCCACGCCGACATAGCCGACCGCGTCGTAGAGGGACAGGAACAACGGGATCAGCGTGCGATCGATGAACTCGAGCAACGCGCTAGGTGGCCCTCGCTCCGCTCTTCCGATCGTGCAGGGGCACCGCCACTCGCCTGCGCCGCGCGGCGGCCGCGACCCTGGGAGCCGTCAGCGCCTCGCGCCGGACTCGCTCGTCCACGGTCAGGACGTGGACGCTGACCAGGATCGACAGGAGAGCGGCCCCGGCCATCCAGCCGCCGAGCAGGTCCATCGGATAGTGGGCGCCCAGGTAGAGCCGAACCAGGCTGATGGAGCCGATGAGGACCAGTGCCACGGCGTAGGCGGTCAGCCCCTGGCGCCGGTCGCTGGAGAGGCGCGCGATGCAGAACGCGACGAGCCCATAGAAGACGGTTGCGCGCAGCGCGTGTCCGGCCGGGAAATCCGCGATGTCATCCAGGCCAACGCCGTGGACGTTGAAGATGGCGCTCCCCAGCTGGGTGAGGCTGATCTCGGGGATGGCAGTGAAGTACTTGAGGATCCACTCGATCGGGAACGCGAGCGTTCCGAGCGCCAGCAGCACCGCCAGATCTCGGCGTCCCTTG
>VBJP01000238.1 GCA_005880165.1 Chloroflexota bacterium
CCCGGTCCTCGTCTACCGCGTGGAGAACCTCGCATCCGCGCTCGACGAGCTCGAGTCCCGCGGATGGCGCCGAGGGGGTACCTTCGAGATCCCGCAAGGGCCGATCTGCTCGTTTTCGGCTCCCGGCGGCCAGCGCCTCGCCCTGTATCAGCTCACGCGTCCGGAAGTGGAAGCGCATTTCGTCGGGCGCCGCGACTTCTGAGTCCCGCATTGCCCGGGGACCCCTACTGGCGGCTGACTACGCCGCGACGGCCCTCGGTCGTCTGGACGGGAATGTCGTCTCGGTCGCGCATCCCGGCCGAGTATTACGACCCGCGATCCGCTCAGCCGCAGAGGCCGGCCTTGGCGCCCGCGCTATGGTTGTGGCATGGCGATGCGAACCATCCAGCTCTTCTCGATTCCCGTCAGCGACCAGGATCGAGCCAAGGCCTTCTACGTGGACACCCTCGGCTGGGAGCTGGTCAGGGACGATCCCATGGGTCCAGACCAGCGATGGATACAGGTCAAGCCCCGCGACAGCGAGACCTCGGTCACGCTCGTCACCTGGTTCGAGTCCATGACGCCCGGCTCCTTGCGGGGAGTGGTGGTCGAGACCGACGATCTCGAGGGTGACCACGCCGCTCTCCAGGCGCGCGGCGTGCGCATCGACGCGGCCATCGAGGAGGCGCCCTGGGGGCGCTGGGTCACCTTTGATGACCCGGATGGCAATGCTTTCGTCCTCCAGGCCTCCAGCACGCAACGCGAGATGGCCGGCTCGACCCCCGCCCGCGAGGGCGATCGCGACCTGCAGGACGCGTTCAACTGACCGGCTACCCGCTCAGTAGCGGCGCGGCGTAGCGCTTGATCGCCTGGAGATTGGGGATCAAGACGTAGCCACGCACCTGCTCGATCCGGACCTGGTAGAAGGTCGGCGGCTGCAGGACCTGCGCGGTGACCTTCGCGTTTCGCGAGCGCCGGGCAATCTCTGCCAGGGTCGGGATCTTGTCCTTGGGAATATCGGTCTTCAGGCTATGCAGCGACCCGAGGAGTGCCGGTAGGTCGATCTTGGCTTTGGGGTCGTTGAACCGGGCCAGGAGAGCGCGCAGGACCTGCTGCTGACGGGCGGCGCGCGAGAAGTCGTCGGTCGTGTGGCGGCTGCGGCTGTACAGCTGGGCCGTCTTTCCGTTGAGGTGCTGCCTACCGGCCTTGATGTGCAGGCCGATGGTCGCGTCGTCGATCGCCTCGGGAACGGTCAGCTCAATGCCACCAAAGGCGTTCACGATGGCGGCGAAATCCTCCATGTTCACCAGGATCACGAAGTCGATCTTGGCTCCCAGCAGCCCGTCGAAGGTGTCGCGCATCCCATCGAGACCCTTCTGGGTATAGAGACCGTTGAGCTTCTGGTGCCAGACAGACCCGTCCGGAAGTCGCACGTCGACTGTGTCGCGCGGGACGGAGATCATGGTCAGCCGGTTGTGAGCGGCATTGATACTCAGCACGATCATGGAATCGGTGAGCGCTGGCTCATGGCGCAGCGCGCGGGACGCGTTCTGATCGGTCCCCAGCAGGAGGAAGGTCACCCTGCGACTGAGGAGGGCCTGGTCGAGCGGGATCGGCGTGGGGCTCGGGGTTGGCGTGGGTGCGACGGCGACCGGCTTCCCATTCAGCAGGAAGAGCGCGATCACCACCGCAGCGATGACCACGACCAGGACTACAAGCAAGCGTCTCATGACACGCGCCATTGTGCTTCGCTGCGACGTGCGCTGCTGCGTGCGCCTACCCCTTTAGGGCAGCGACCAGTGCGGTACCGACGGCGACGGCGGCGATGCCGATCCGTTGTTTCCACCCCAGTCGCTCGCCAAACACCAGCACCGCGCCGATGACCGCGATGACGGCGAACTGCGAGGCGAGGACCGCGGTGATGGCGACATCTGACCGCGAGCCGAGGCCGATACAGGCGAACCCGATCACCTCCGCGACCCCGGCCACGACCACGAGCGGCGCGGCCCGCCAGGTGAGAACCAGGCGACGGCGGATGGCCAGCGGCATCGCGACCAACGCCGCTCCGGTCACGCGTGGGGCGAGAACCGCCCACCCGATTGGGAGTGAACGGCCGATCTGTGCGGTGGCGTACAGGCTCGCACCGAACAGGACAGCCGCGATCACCGCGAGCATCGCGGCAAGACGGGTGTCGCGGGCGTTGAAGCGCGGGGGCTGCCGCTGGACATCGGTGTCCGTGGCCGCTGTGGCGGTCAGCGCGCCACCGGCAACCACCAGGCCCAGTGCGCTGAGCAGCACGGCAGAGATCGAGCTGCCGGTCGCCATCGACAACAAGGCGGCCACGGCTCCTTCCATCGACACGAGGGGAGCCACGACGGAAACGGGGCCAATCCGAAGGGCGCGATAGGCGAGGAGCAGGCCGGCTACATTGCCAAGGCCGGCGATCGCCAGCCATGGCAGCGCCGTTGCCGAGACCCCATTCCGGTCGGCGACGGCCGCCGCCACCGCCAGTGGAAGTCCCACAGCCGTGACCCAGCCCACCGTCGAGGCGGCACCGATGAGGCGGCTCGCCCGCGTGGAGGCGAGCGTCGACGCCGCCCACGCGGTGGCTGCGCCGAGCCCGGCGACGACCGCGAGCATCAGGCCGGGAGATCGTCCGCGGGCTTCACCACGTGGCGCAGGATCGCGAATTCGTCGCGATAGGTACCGGCCACCAGGACGGCGGCCCGAGCCAGCTGCTGGATCCTGAGCAACAGCTCGAGCGCCGCGCGACCAGCATCGTCGGCCATGGGGCTCAGCTCGACCAGGTCGACCTCGAGCGCGCTAAGCTCGGCGCGCAACCGATCAACGTAACGTGCCTCTGCCGTGTCGCCACCAGGCATCGCGAACAGCACCACGACATCGTCGCGGCGGACGGCCTCGATCAGGCCATGCCGGAATTCGCTCGGGGTGGCTGCGGTTGCCGGGCGGACAAGCTTCTCGTG
>VBJP01000227.1 GCA_005880165.1 Chloroflexota bacterium
TGGCCATCTGGTCTCTCGATCTCCTCGATTGCAGGATGGTGGGCAGGGATCGCGACTCGCGCTGACCCCTGCCCGTGGGTCCTAGTGCGGGTTCCCGAGGTACGGGAAGCTCGCGAGGTAGTCCGTGTGCGCATAGACCATGTCGGTGGGCACGGCCCCACGGGTGACAAGGTTGAGCTCGAAGTCGATGACGTCGTCGCCCAGTCCCCGGCCGTTGAGCGGACCGGCGGCTGGGGTGCCAACGGTGTAGGTCAGCACGTCAGGCAGGAGCAAGTCGGCGAAGCCGGCTGCCTCTGCGTCTGTGTACGAATTGCCCGAAAGGGCGGACAACGCCTTGAATACGGCGATCATGTTGTTGCGGAACTTGCCGCCCATCGCCGTGGGCTGGTCAGCCGGAGCGGTGTGGTTGAACGCCTCCTTGTCGGCCCCAGCCGCGTTGAAGACCGTGTTGATGGCCGGTCGACCCATCTGGTCGGCTGCGGTCGTCGCCCACACGCCGGCCACGTTCCCATTGCCGCCCAGGGCGGCGTTCGGGACCTCGAGCACGATCCCGAGCGTGTTCAGGCCGATGAAGAAGTCGCTCTGGCTGCCGTCATCGAAACGCCGGACGCCCTGGCCCTTCACCGAGCCCAGGAAGCCGATCAGGTCGAAGAAGAACGGGTCGGAGCGGGGTCCGGCGAAGGCGCGGACGCCGCGACTCTGGGAGATGCCCTTTGCGCCCGTGAATCCCGAGGCGACCGCCTTGTCGTCCGCCTTGACGACGTAGTGCTGGATGCCCCTGGCATCCGCGTCGCCGAAGGTGACGACGTACCGATGGTCGGCACGCGCATCGCCGGTGGTGTCGATGTTGAAGGTGTACGCGCTGTTCGACGCAAAGGTGCTCGAGCCGAGCACGTTGATGGCGGGGTTGACCGTCATCGCCAGCGTCGTCATGCCGGCGGTCGCGGACTTGAAGACGTATAGATCGTTGATGTCGAGCTGGCCGCCGAGCTTCTCCACGCTGACGTTGCCCGCGGAGTCGACCGAGACGTGGCCGAGGCTAGGAGCGTCGAGGTGGTCGGCCGCACCGACAAAAAGCGGAGCCGCCCCGAGCGTGAGGATCAGGGAGGCAATCGCAAGAGGAGCGCCCCATGACAGGGCGCGGCGACTTCGATTCATGGTGGGTGTTACATCCTCAGGTGAGCCCACGGGCTTGGATGGACGCAATGGGGCCCGCCAGTGGGTTTGGCGAGCGCCCGGCGCAGCAGGCATGGGGCAGCTCGGGACGAGGCATCCCTCCTTTCGCCGATGGGAGCGGACTTAGAAGCGCGATGGCGGCTTGGGCGCCGTCGCCGCTTCCGTGTGCAGTCAGGGCTAGTACGGGCGGGTCGCTGATCCGCATCAACGCCGCCGACGAACCCGAGGGGCAAGCAGAAGGGCGGCCCGCAGGCCGCCCAATCGGTCCAGTGGAGAGGCTGGACGCCTACTCCAGGTAGTCCTTCAGCTTCCGGCTCCGCGACGGATGGCGCAGCTTGCGCAGCGCCTTGGCCTCGATCTGGCGGATTCGCTCGCGGGTCACGTTGAAGTCGCGACCCACCTCCTCGAGCGTCCGCGACCGGCCGTCCTCCAGGCCGAAGCGCAGCTGAAGCACGCGTCGCTCCCTCGGGGTGAGCGAGTCGAGCACCCCCTCCACCTGCTCCTTGAGCAGCTGATGGCTGGCTGCGTCCGCCGGAGCCACGCTGGCCAGGTCGGGGATGAAGTCGCCCAGATGGCTGTCCTCCTCCTCGCCGATCGGCGTCTCGAGGCTGACCGGCTCCTGGGAGACCTTCATGATCTCGCGCACCTTCTCGGGGCTCACGCTCTGCGGACCCTGCGACTCGCGGTCGTCGACCTCCCCCTCGGTCGGCTCGCGCTGCAGCTTTTCGCGCAGCTCGCGGATGATCTCGTCGCGGCTCATGCGCCGCGCGATCTCCTCGATGGTCGGCTCGCGCCCCAGCTCCTGCAGCAGGGTGCGCTGCACGCGGATCAGCCGGTTGATGGTCTCCACCATGTGGACCGGGATGCGGATGGTCCTCGCCTGGTCGGCGATGGCCCGCGTGATCGCCTGCCGGATCCACCACGTGGCATAGGTGCTGAACTTGAAGCCCTTCTCGTACTCGAACTTCTCGACTGCCCGGATCAGGCCGATGTTCCCCTCCTGGATGAGGTCCAGGAAGCTCATGCCGCGCCCGATGTACTTCTTCGCGATGCTCACCACCAGGCGCAGGTTGGCCTCGGTGAGCCGCTTGCGGGCGTCGATGCCCTGCTCGATGAGCCGGCCGGATCGCTCCTCGGGCGGAGTGTCCGCCGATACGCTGGGGTCGTAGCCGAGCTCGCGCAGGTACATCGCGTCGTTGCCGTCCTCGATGTAGGCCCGCACGACCTGCTGGGACGTCTCGCGTGCCCAGCGCTCGAGCTCGACGAGCTCCGGGGCGCCGGCGTGGTCGAGCGAGCGGAACCGATAACTGTGCCCGAACAGCACCGCGTCCTTGAGCGCGGCAGCCGGGGCGGACTCCAGCGTCTTGAGGATCGATTCCGCGTGCAGGATCCGCTGCCGGGCCTCGTCGTCGAGATCAGGCGAGCGTCGAGCCTTGCTGAACTTGACGGGTGGTGCCGGGATCTCGTTGCGGCGCTTCACCCACCAGTCGATGGCATCCGAGGTCACCCGCGGGGACTCGCGGGGCAGGTCGAAGGCGCGCATGGCGGCCATCGCCCGCGCCTTGGGCTCGGAGTTGGTGCTGACCCAGGTGTAGAGGTTGACCAGGGCTCGCGCCGGATCCTCGATGGCCAGCTCCCCGAGCTCGATGGCCTTGGCCAGGACCACCTCCTCCTCGGCGGTGAGCAGCGCGACCTTCCCGATCTCCTTGAGGTACATCCGGACCGGGTCGTCGATCCCGATCAGGTCCGCGGCGAGTGCCTCGAGGTCTTCCTCCACCTCGCGCGGCTTGGCGGCGAGGCCAGGGGCTTCCTCTTCCTCGACCTCGACATCCGCGAAGGTCGGGTTGTTGTCCGCGTCGAGCACCTCGACGCCGGCCTCCTCGGCGGCCGCGTAGATCTCTTCGACCGCGCCGAGATTGGCCTCTGGCTGAGGAATCGCCTCGAGGATCTGGTCGTGGGTGATGAATCCCTCGGCGCGCCCCTTGTTCAGGAGGTCCTCGACCACCGCACTGGCCGCTTCGCCGTTCGTGAGTGGCGTTGCGAGCTCGGCGGGCGGCCCCATCTCGTCCTGATCGAGGGGCGCTGCGGCCGTGGGTTGACGCTTTCCCGGGACCGATGCCTTGGCCAGCGTTCGCGCAGCTGCTTCCGGCTTCGCGGGCGCCTTGGCCGGCGCGGACGCCTTGGCCGGCGCCGGCGCCTTGGCCGGCGCGGACGCCTTGGCCGCAGCTAGCGCCTTCGCCGAGGCGACCGGCTTCGCAGCCGCG
>VBJP01000228.1:0-590 GCA_005880165.1 Chloroflexota bacterium
CGAAGTGCCTCCAACGCTAGCTCGGGGATGTGCACCGTTCGCCGGCTGCGCCCCGTCTTTGTCTCGGCGGGCTCGCGGCCCCCACCCCATGCGAGTGCCAGCGATCGTCTCACCGTGAGCGTTGAGGCATCCCAGTCGATGTCACGCCACTCGAGGCCAAGCAGCTCCGCCTGTCGCAGTCCTGTCGTTGTGGCAAGCGCCACCAACGCGCCGATCCGATACTCCGTGGCAACAGCCAATAGGCGGCGCAGGTGATGAACCTCCAAGTAGTCACGGCCCGGCTCGATGGTCCTCCGAGCAACCCGAGGCGGTCGTGCCAATGCAGCGACATTGCGCGCCACGAGCCCATCACGGACGGCGTCGGCAAGTGCGCGGCGAAGGATGACGCGAGCATGGGCAGCGGAACGCGCAGACAGGCCTCGTGCGAGGATCCCTGCAGTCAGCTGCTCCACATCAGCAGGCGTCAGCCTTGGCAGTGGCCTGCGTCCAAGGGCGGGGGTGAGGTATCCGCGCACAACCTGCTCTCGCTGGCGCCATGTCGCTGGACGCACGCGCTGTCGCTCGCGGAGAACCCAGCCGGCTAGATACTC
>VBJP01000228.1:606-4072 GCA_005880165.1 Chloroflexota bacterium
TCGCCCGGAGCTCGTCGAGTCTTGTTCGGGCTTGGGACGACGTGATTGCGCGTACCTGGCGCCGATGCCGGCTGCCATCAGCATCCGTCCAGGACACAGCGCCTCGCCAGCCGCCGTCCGGTGACTTGTAGATGCTGCCCTCGCCGGCGCTCCGGCGTCGGCTGCTCCGGTTTGGGTACGATCCCATCGCGGTGGTCCTCCTATACAGGACTGCCGTTGGCGCCCCGCCTGCTTCCCGCATCGCGGGGCGCCGTCTACGTCCGGGATTGTACGCCTGTTGCTGCCGGTGTTACTGCCGGCGGACTCAACGACAGCCGCAAGCGGGCCTCGCCGAGCCAAGTTCGTGCTCAAAGGATTGGAGGCGACGACGGGAATCGAACCCGTGTACGCGGTTTTGCAGACCGCTCCCTGGACCACTCGGGCACGTCGCCTCGTCAGCTCACGCTGGCTGCCCCGCGAGGATTCGAACCTCGGTTCACGGATCCAAAGTCCGCTGTCCTACCACTAGACGACGGGGCAGCGAATCCGCCGCACGAGGCTAGCAGGTCGGTGACGGGTAGACATCCAGCCGCGTGATCGGTCCTGGGGCAACAAAATGGAGCGGAAGACGGGACTCGAACCCGCGACCCTCACCTTGGCAAGGTGATGCTCTACCAGCTGAGCCACTTCCGCCCGTACCGATGCGCCGCGATGCTGGTGCCGAGGGTCAGAATCGAACTGACGACACCCGCCTCTTCAGGGCGGTGCTCTACCAACTGAGCTACCTCGGCCCGCCGGTTCGATCCTGGACTGCGGCCCTGCTCGTGGTCGCTATCGGCGTCCGACGATAGCACAGGGCTTCCGCGAGCGGCAAGGCGACCGCAATCGGTCAGCCGTTCGCGCCGGGGCGGTCGAGGGCTGGAGGGAAGGAGACGCCCATCTGTCCAGCGATTCCCTCCAGGATGCGGATCCGTTCGGCGATCGGCGGATGGGTGTCCCACATCGACTTCGAGCGCTCCTCGAAGCTCTTGATGGGGTTGACGATGTACAGGTGCTGGGTCGCTCGGTTGGCGACCTCCAGGACCTCCGGATCATCGCTGATGGTGCGCAGCGCCCGGGCCAGGCCGACGGGATTGCGGGTCAGGTCGACCGAGCTGACGTCGGCGAGCTCTTCGCGGCTGCGGCTGACCGCGAGCTGCACGAAGCGACCGATGAGCGGCGCGATGATGGCAAGCACCAGCGCCAGGATGAAGAGGAGCGCCTGTAATCCCCCGCCGCCGCGGTCGTCGTCGTCGCGATTGCGCCCGCCGCCCCAGAAGGTGAAGCGCAGGAACCAGTCGGAGATGAGCGCGATGCTGCCCACCAGCACGCCGACCAGCAACGCGAAGCGAATGTCGAGGTTGCGCACATGGCTCATCTCGTGGCCGATAACGCCCTGGAGCTCCTCGCGATCCATCTTCTCGAGGAGCCCGGTGGTTGCGGCGATCGAGGCATGCTGCGGGTCGCGACCGGTGGCGAAGGCATTGGGCGCCGTGTCGTCGATGACGTACACCTTGGGCATCGGCACACCGCCGGCGAGGCTCATCTCGGTCACCACGTCGACGAGCTGCTTGTACTGATCTGGCGGGTTGCCGACCGGCACCTCTTTTGCGCCCGACGAGGCGAGCACCAGGCCGTCTCCGGCGAAGTAGGAGCCGATGCTCATCGCCACTGCCACGATCACGGCGATGACGACCCCGGCCCACCCGAAGCCGGTCGCGTAGCCGATGACGCCGCCGAGCAGCCCGAGCACGACGATCACCACGCCGACCAGCAGCCAGCTGTTCCGCCGGTTGCGGTCGATCTCGCGGAAGAATGTGGTTGGCGCCGTCGATTCGGTCATCGGTCAGGCGAGCCCGGCCGACGGGTCAGGTCTTGAGGCTGAGGTCGACCTGTGGGACGGCGGTGTCCTCCTCCGCGATCTGGAAGTAGTCGCGCCCGCGGAAGCCGAAGATCCCGGCCAACAGCGCGTTGGGGTAGGTCTGAATCGAGGTGTTGTACTCCCGGACCGTGCTGTTGTAGTGCTGCCGGGAGAAGCCGATCTGGTTCTCGGTGGTGGTCAGCTCCTCCTGGAGCTGCATGACGTTCTCGTTGGCCTTGAGCTGCGGGTAATTCTCGACGAGAGCGAAGAGCTGGCGCAGGGCTCCGGTCAGGAAGTTCTCCGCCTGGGCCGATTGGGCGGCGCCGGCCGGTCCCTGCTGCTGCGCGGTGACGGCGGCGTTACGGGCCTCGACGACGCGAGTGAGCGTCGTCTGCTCGAACTCCATGTAGCCCTTCACGGCGTTGACCAGGTTGGGGATCAGGTCGTGCCGCCGCTTGAGCTGCACGCTGATCTGGTTCCAGGCCTCGTCGACCATGTTCCGCAGGCGGACCAGGCCGTTGTACATAAAGACCAGGAAGAGCGCGATGACCGCGATGACGATCAGGACGATCCAGAACGGGGACATCGGAGGGTCACTCCATTAGCTCGGGGGTTGACCGACGAATCCTATCAGCCGGACGCATGATGGACCGATGGAGGTGGCAAGGCCTGCACCCTGGGCGGAGCCAGGCTGGCTCGCGCGGGTCGAGAGCTGGGTTCGTGCCGAGCTGGATCGGCTCGGAATCCGGCAGCGCCGAGGTCTCGAGCTCGTGCGGACGCGTCCCTGGGCCGCCATCGCGCGGGTTTCCACCACCTCCGGTACCGTCTGGTTCAAGGAATCTGCGCCCTCGCTCTCCTTCGAGCCGGCGGTCACCGTCGCGGTTTCTCGCGCGTTCCCGGACTTCACACCCCTGGTGCTTGCAACGCACGGGACCTGGATGCTCACCCGTGATGCCGGAATCCAGTTGCGCGACCTCTATCGCCGCCGACTGGCAGCGCCCTCCTGGGACGACCTGCTGCCGCGCTACGCAGAGCTGCAGATCGGGCTGGCGGCGAACGTCGAGAAGCTCCTTCTCCTCAGAGTCCCCGACAAGCGTCCGGCGGTCGTGGCGAGCGCTTATACGGGGCTCGTCGATCGAGTGCTCGGCCCCGACGCCCCCGCCGCCCGGCAGCTACGTCGACTTGCCCCGGCGGTCGCGTCCCTGGCCGATGTGCTCGCAAAGGGGCTGCCCAGCACGATCATCCACGAGGAGGCACACGAGGCCAACATCTTCGTCCGCCGAGGTCGTGCGCGCCTCCTGGACTGGGCAGAGGTCAGCGTCTCCCATCCGTTCGCCGGCATGGTGAACACGTTGCGTGACATCGCTTACCGCCGCCGGCTCAGGCCCAATGGCAGAGAGGTGCTGCGCCTTCGATCGGCCTATGTCGAACCGTGGACCCCGTTCGCGCCGAGGGCCGAGCTGAACGCGATGTTCGATCGGGGCTACCTGTTCGGGACGCTGTGCCGGGCCATGGCCTGGGATCAGATCCTTGCCGATCAGCCGCCGGAGGTCCGAGCCGAATACGGCAGAAACGCCGCCGTGTGGC
>VBJP01000077.1 GCA_005880165.1 Chloroflexota bacterium
CTCACGAAGCGCTTTCTTCGGGCGACCCTGCTCCTGCTCGCCGTGCAAATGGTGGGGACCTTCATGCCGCTGATCCTGTTTCCGACCGAGACATTTATGAGGTTCCCGTTTGCTCCAACCCTCGAGGGCCAGTACATCGTCAAGAATGTCGTACTCATCGGTGCGGGCATGGTGATCGGGGCGACGGTACGTGGTGGACGCTTGACGCCTGGTCCAATGGGCGATCCCGAGAGCGACCAACTTCCGCCGCCGGGGATCGTCCGATGACGACGAGCAACGTGCGGCTACAGCGGGCCTACGATGCACCGCAGCCCGACGATGGTCATCGGGTGCTCGTCGACCGCGTGTGGCCCCGCGGCAAGACAAAGGGCGAACTGCGCCTGGATGCCTGGGCGCGAGACCTCGGCCCGAGCACTGGCCTTCGGAAGTGGTTCGGCCACGACCCCGCTCGCTGGACCGAGTTCCAGACGCGCTACCGAGAGGAGCTAACTGACCCGGAACGGGCGAAGGCCCTCGACGCGCTCGCCGCAATCGCGCGGACCGGCAGGGTCACGATTGTGTATGGAGCCCGCGATCGCGAGCACAACCAGGCCCAGGTGATCGCCGACGAGCTCGCCCGTCGGCTCACTGGCGCTCCATAGAGGCGCCGCGCTGAATTGGATGGCGCAAGCGATAGGCGACTTACCTCCGGCCTGGTGCCCGGCGTCACGGATGGCCGCCGACATTCGCGAAGTCATCGACGCTGCCGGGGCAATCGGCGAAATTCCGTTGTTGGGCGAGCCCTTATGCTGGATACCGCGACCCCCCAGCGCGCCGCCGAGACGCGAGCGAAAGATCGGGCCTTTCGGATCGGACCAGCCTCACGCAGGTAGCGGACCAGCGCCTGGCGAGCAGCCGTGCCGACTGGCACGATCCGCTCGTGAGCCCCTTGCCCATCACTTTGAGACTTCCGTCAGGTCGCAGGTCGGCGAGGCGCAAGCCGGCCAGCTCCGAGAGGCGCAGGCCGGTATCTAGGAACAGGAGCAGGATCGCCCGATCGCGCGCCGAGGGCGCCGTCCAGCAGGCGGCGCAGCGCCTCATCGGTCAGCGGCTCGACCAGCTTGTGGGGAACCTTCGGCCGCCGCAGGCTGCGCAGCGCCTTGGCCTGCGCCAACTCCTTGGCCGCGCACCAGTTGCCGAAGACCTTGAGGCCGCGAACGTACCCGGCCACCGAGATCGGCGCCAGCGTCTCGCGCAGCTTCAGCAGCCAGTCGCGCAACTCAGGCCCTGCCAACGCGTCGAGGGCACGCTCGGCACCCAGGTCGCGCGCCGCCCGGCCGAGCACCATCCGATACCACACGATGGTCTTGGGGCTGGCGCCCTCGGCGGCCTTAGCGGCGGTGAATAGCTCGATGGCCCGCTCGAGGCTCAGTCTGGGACCCTGAGAGTCAGGTGCCCACGCTCCGGGCAGCCACGAATCAGGTGCCCACAAATCAGAGGAGTCAAGTGCCCTAGCCATGCTACGTCCTCCTTGGCGAGGACCGGCTTGGGCCCAAACGACACCATGGGTGGCGTTCTCGAGAGCACGAATCCCACATCTTGTGGGTTTGGCTGGGGCGGAAGGATTCGAACCTTCGATCTCCTGATCCAGAGTCAGGCGCCTTACCACTTGGCCACACCCCAGCGAGTGCGTGCGGGAATGTTACCAAAGCACCGATTTCGAACCCGATGCGGCGGGTGGCGCCAGGGCGCTCGGGCGGCGAGCGCATACCTACCACGTAGACTTCGCGCGTGATCGCCTGCCCGAGTTGCGGCGCCGAGAACGCCGAATCGGCGCGCTTCTGCTCCAGCTGCGGAAGCCAGCTCCGGCCCGATGGCGCGGTCCACGAGAGCCGCAAGACGGTGACGGTCCTGTTCTGCGACGCGGCGGCCTCAACCAGTGTCGGCGAGCGAATCGACGCCGAGTCGCTGCGCGCGGTCATGACCCGCTATTTCGACGCCATGCGCGCCGTCGTGGAACGGCACGGGGGCGTCGTGGAGAAGTTCATCGGCGACGCGATGATGGCGGTCTTTGGCGTGCCACGCGTGCACGAAGACGACGCGTTGCGCGCCGTGCGCGCGAGCCTGGGGATCCGCGAGCGGCTACTGGACCTCGACAAGTCGCTGCGCAGCGAGCGCGGCGTGTCAATTGAGTGGCGGACCGGTCTGAACACCGGCGAGGTAGTCGCGGGAGATACCGGCACAGGTCACAGGTTCGTGACGGGCGATGCCGTGAACGTGGCGGCACGCCTCGAGCAGGCAGCAGCGCCGGGCGAGATCCTGCTCGGCGAAGCTACGTATCGGCTCGTCCACGACGCGGTCCAGGTCGAGCCGGCCACCGAGCTGAGCCTCAAGGGCAAGTCCGCGCCGGTCGCCGCCTACCGGCTCCTGGGTGAGGCGACCGCCGAATCGCGCGTCTCCCGGTTGCAATCCCCGGTCGTCGGACGCGAGCGGCCTCGCCGCCTACTCGACGAAGCATGGCAGCAGGTCGTCTCCGAGCGCGTCTGTCACCTCTTCACCATCCTGGGCGCGGCCGGGGTGGGCAAGTCCCGGATCGTCAGCGACTTCGTCGAGCGCCACGCAGCGGAGTCGCGCGCGGTGTATGGCCGATGCCTGGCCTACGGTGAGGGCATCACGTACTGGCCACTCGGGGAGGTTGTCCGTGCGCTGGCGGGAATCACGGACGAAGACGACGCCGCGGCCGCGCGATCCCGGATCGAGGCGTTTCTGCAGGGTGAGACCGACGCCAAGGTGATCGCAGAGCGTCTGGCGGCTGCCATCGGACTGGTGGAGGCCCGCGCCACCCCCGAGGAGACCGCCTGGGCGGCACGGCGTTTCCTGGAGGCGGTCGCCTCGAACGATGCACTGGTCGTGGTGGTCGACGATCTTCAGTGGGCAGAGCTGGCGATGCTGGACCTGGTCGACCACATCGCAACCTGGACGCTGGATGCGCCGATCATGCTCATATGCCTGGCCCGCGAGGAGCTGCTCGACGCGCGGCCGGCGTGGGGAGGTGGCAAACGGTCGGCGACCACTATCACGCTGGAGCCCCTGAACGAGTCAGAGAGCGGCGACCTGGTCGCCAACCTGATCGGCGGCACGGAGCTCCCCAATGCCGTCCGCGACCGGATCGTCGCAGCGTCGGAGGGGAATCCCCTATTCGTGGAGGAGCTGCTCGGCATGCTCATGGATGAGGGAGTGCTGGTCGCCGACGACGGACACTGGAAACCGGTACGCGATCTGGCCGAGCTCAGCGTGCCGCCCACCATCAACGCCCTGCTGGCGGCGAGGCTCGACGGTCTCCCCTCACCCGAGCGCGCAGTTCTCGAGCGCGGTGCGGTGGAGGGCAAGGTCTTCCACCGTGGCGCTATCTCGGAGCTCGTCCCGGAGGCGGAGCGGCGCGAGCTCCCGGTTCAGCTGCTGGCCCTGACGCGTAAGGAGCTGGTGCGACCGGACCGTTCCGAGTTCGCCGGCGAAGAGGCATACCGCTTCCGGCACCTGCTGATCCGCGACGCCGCTTACCAAGCGATGCCAAAGGCCACGCGAGCAGAGCTCCATGCACGCTTCGCCGACTGGCTCGGCAGAGTGGCCGGCGATCGGCTCGCCGAATACGAAGAGATCATCGCCTACACCAGACGCGCAGGCGGCTGAGCTCGCTGAAGCGGCAGCACGGCGACTCACGAACGCCGGGATTCGAGCCCGCCTGCGACGGGACATGCACGCCGCCACGAATCTGCTGGCCCGGGCTTCTCGTCTGCTGGATGCCAAGGATCCCGACCTGCCAAGGGTCCTGGCCTACCTCGGCGACGCCCTGTGGGAGGCCGCCGATTACCCAGAGGCGGAGCGCGTCCTGTCCGAGGCATTCGAGCTGGCCCAAGGGCTGCATGACGAACGGTGGGCTGCGCGCGCCGAGCTCAGCCTGCTGGAGTTGCGCAATTCGTCACAGCACCTCGAGGACACACAGGTAGGCCCTCGGCTCCAGGTCCTCACAGCGGAGCTCGCGCGCCTGGATGACGAGGAGGGGCGCCGCGAGGCTGTCGAATTCGGCGGCTTCCGCCTGTTCGCGCTCGGCCATGCGCAGCAGGCTGGGGAGCTCCTAGACACGATCACGACCGAGAGCGGTGATGTGACCTCATCCCGGGGGCTCTTCTCCTCGGTGCTCTACTGGGGGCCGACCCCAGTCGCGGAGGGAATCGCGAGGATCCAGGCGATCCTGGATCGATCAGGGCCCGACCCCGTCCTTGAGCACCTGCTCTTCCGCGGTCTCGGCGCCCTGCATGGGCTGATGGGATCCTTCGAACGCGGGCGAGAACTTCTCGAGCGCTCTCGATCGCTGGGTCTCGAACTCGGCATGCGCTTCCGGGCCGAGGGGGTGAAGGGCCATTTCCTCGGCCCTTTGGAGCGGCTCGCCGGCAACCTCGAGCGCGCGGCCGAGCTCGAACGTGATGCCTACGAAGGCATGACCGCCGCCGGTGATCAGGCATTCGCATCGACGGCTGCGGGCGAACTCGCGCTGACGCTGATCGAAATGGGTCGTTTCGACGAAGCGGAGCAGTACGCCCGCATCGCCACCGAGACGGCCTCGGAGGATGACTTCGTGTCACAGGCCATGTCCCGCGCCGCGATGGCGCGCATCCTCGCCTCCGGAGGCGCTATTGAAAAAGCCGAGGCGGGGGCACGCGAGGCCGTCCGGCTGGTGGACGCCAGCGACTACCTGACGTACCAGGGCGAGATGCAGCTCCACCTGGCCAGCGTCCTGAACGAGGCCGATCGCCGAGACGAAGCCGAAGACGCCGTGCAGCGCGCCATCGGTCGCTTCGAGGCGAAGGGCGCCGCAGCCTGGGTTGCGAGGGCTCGCGCCTGGCTTCCGCCAAGGGCAGCCTGAACCAAGGTCCCCTCGCCCATTCGTCCGGGAGCGAATAGCCCGGACGAGCCGTTTGCGTGGCCGATTAGCGTGGGTATCGTCCGCCCAGGGCGAGCCACCTGGCACCGCCCGCGACCGTCAGCGGCGACAAGGAGCGAATGACCGATGCAGGGGGTGCAGGCGCGCGAATGGCGCCGCTATGGATTCGGCGGACCGCCCCAGCCATGGGAGCACAACGCCCAGCGCGATCTGGATCGGCTCGCGACGTCGTACTACCTCGATGCGCTCGAGCAGCACCGGAGGGCCGTCGAGTCGACCGACGACGACGAGGCGCTGCGCCGCCTCGAAGAGCTCTTCACGACCGCCACTCGTCACAAGCACGAGATCGACTTCACCCTGCGCCATTGGGCAACGCCGGTCGAACGGGCACGGCTTGAAGATCGGCTGGGGCAGCTGATGCGCATCAGCCGGCGGCTGCGCGCCTTCGTCGACGCGTCAGGTGGCGAGGACGACCCCGATCCGGCCGACGAGGCTGCCGCGGTCGCCTGACCTCTGGGGGCGGCGGGGCCCCCCTCGTACACTCCACGTGTGGCGACGCGACTGCCGACACCCGGTGACGTCCTGGCCGCCCATGCGCGCCTTCGCGGCATCGCCCTGGATACCCCACTGGAGCTGGCTCCCGCGCTCGCCGCGGCGTCGGGCGCCGAGGAGGTGCGCCTGAAGCTCGAGGCTGTGCAGCCGACCGGGTCGTTCAAGATTCGCGGCGCTCACAACAAGCTGGCGCTCCTCTCCGCGGCTCGCGACGCGGGTGAAGCGCCGGACCTTCCGGTGATCACGGCTTCCTCCGGGAACCACGGGATCGCCGTGGCCCACGCGGCGGCGCGATACGGGATGAGCGTCACGATCCTGGTCGGCCATGACGTCTCACCGGCAAAGCTGGAATGGCTCCGCTCCCTCGAGACCGACGCGATCACCGTCGAGCTCAAGGGTCGCGACTATGACGAGGCCGAGGCGGAGGCCCGCCGCCGCGAGCAGCTGGGGGCCGCAACCTATGCAGCTCCGTACAACGACGCCGACGTGATCGCGGGTCAGGGAACCATCGGCCTCGAGATCATGGAGGCCTGGCCCGAATGCGACGCCATGCTGGTGCCGATAGGCGGAGGCGGTCTGATCACTGGCATCGGTCTGTGGGCGAAGGCGATCAAGCCAGAGCTCCGACTGGTCGGCGTGCAACCAGCGGCATCGCCGCCGATGTACGTCTACCTCCAGACTGGCTCCACCAAGCCGGTGCCCATCGCCCCCACGCTCGCAGATGGCGTAAGCGGCAACATCGAGCGGGGGAGCATGACGTGGGGGCTGAGCCGCAAGGTGGTTGACTCGGTGCTCCTGGTCGAAGAAAAGGAGATCATCGAGGCAATGCGCTGGGCGATCGATCAGCAACGCCTGCTGCTCGAGGCGAGCGCGGTGCTGGGCATCGCGGCGCTCCTGCACCGAGGCGACCCCGGCCTGGAAGGCAGGCGTGTGGCAGTGATCTGCACCGGGAGGAATGTCGACGGTCAGGCGGTCAGGCGGGTCCTGTCGACCTCGTAATGGGATGTAGCATCGCGGGGTGATCGGGTCGGAGCAGCGGCGTGGCAGCGGCGGGGCTGCGGTCCTGGGGGCGTTGCTCATCGCCCTCGGCCTGATCTTCCTGGCGGACCAGTACTGGAACCTCGACCTCGGACGCTATGGGTGGCCGATCTACGTCATCGGGCTCGGACTGGCCGGCGTCCTCCTGGGGCTGACCCAGCGCAACGGCAGCGGCCTGACCATCTTCGGCTCGATGGCCACGATCTTGGGTCTGATCCTGTTCTACCAGAACCTGACGGACCACTGGGATAGCTGGTCCTACGCCTGGACGCTGATCGCACCCGGGGCAGTGGGGTCGGCATGGTGCTGTACGGCGTGCGGGCGCGCAACGCCGGGATGGTGCGCGTGGGCCTTTGGCAGGTCGTCACTGGGCTCGGCCTGTTCGCCGCTGGATTCCTCTTCTTCGAAGGGCTGCTCGGCATCTCCGGCCGCCGTTTCCCGCTGCCGAATTGGGTCATGCCCCTCGCCGTGATCGTGCTGGGCCTGCTGTTGCTATTCCGAGGATTCACCGCACGGCAGGAGGCTCACCACGGCGACTCGGATGAGCCCAGCTGGCCATCGGGGACGGAGAGGGACGCGCCGGGCCACGAGGGTTGAGTCGCGGATCCTCAGGTGTGCTTTCGAGTCCGATCCAGGGCCGCCAGCCGGTAGACGCGTGGCCCCGCCTTCGGCGGGTCGGGATGCAACCCATGCCGTCGCACCAGGTCGAGCCGATCCTTGGCGTCGAGGAGCGGAAACTGGAGTCGGTCGTCGAACATCGCCCGGTCTCCCAAATCGTCGTCACCAGCCATGCTGCCCTCGGTGGTGACTGTCGCATCGTACGCGCCATGTGCGTCACCTGTCAATGAACCGTGATTGGTGATGTATGATCACGTACGTGACCACGGCAATTGATTGGCGGGAGCCTGGCGGCCGGTCTCCTGCGCCGAGCCTCGCGCTCCATCGGCTGCAGGACTTCGTCAACACCAATGACATCGAGGCGGAGAGGGATGCGCTCGCTACCCCACAACAGCTGCATGACTGGCTCGTCGCCGCGGGAGCGATTGACGCGCGGGATCGGGTGACGCCCGAGGCTCACGCCCGCGCCCTGGCCGTCCGCGAGGGTCTGCGGGCCCTGGGGTGCGCGAACAACGAGGAACCGCTCGATACGGACCGCGTGGCAGCCATGAACCGGGCGGCCGGCCGGTTGACCCTTGTGCCCGCAGTGCGCGATTCCGCCACCTGGCATCTCGCGCCCGCGGCGAGTGGCGTCGACGGATACCTGGCAGGCGTCCTCTCGACGCTCGTGACCTCCATCGCCGACGGTTCCTGGTCGCGGATGAAGTCCTGCCGCAACGACACCTGCCGCTGGCTCTTCTTCGACCAATCCAGGAACCGCTCGGGGACGTGGTGCACCATGGCCATCTGCGGCAGCCGGATGAAGGCGCGGGCGTATCGCGCCCGGCGTCGCGAGGAGATCCAGGCGACCTGACCAGGCGCCCGCATGCCGCCTATCCTTGCAGGGAGATGGCTGCACAGGACGCGCCGACACGGTGAACACCGCTACGGACCCCGATCAGCTGCCGAGTGATCTGAACCTGATCAACGCCGGCTACGTGGCCGACCTCTACGAGCTGTATCGCGCCGATCCGTCGTCGGTTGACGCCGAGTGGCGTGCCCGCTTCGACGCGGGATTCGCCGGCCTCAAGCCGGTGACCGCGGGCCAGCCTCCCGGCAACGGCGAAGCGCCGGCCGCGCCATCGGCCCCACAGGAGTGGGCCTCCGCGCCTTCCGCGTCGAGCGTGACACCCGTCACCCGCGCCGGCGGCCAACCGATCACCGGCCCGGCCGCCCGCCTGGCGCGCAACATGACCACCTCGCTGGCGGTTCCCACCGCGACGAGCTTCCGAGAGATCGACGTCAGCCTGCTCGAGGCGCGGCGACGCGAGCTCAACGACCAGCTCGCCCCTCGCAAGGTCAGCTTCACCCATCTGATCGGCTTCGCCATGGTTCGCGCGGCAAGCATGCAGCGCTCCATGACTCACGCCTACGCAGAGACGGATGGCCAACCGTATCGCCTGGACCCCGGCGCGGTGAACCTGGGGCTGGCGGTGGACGTCGCGCGCGCCGACGGGACCAGGTTCCTCCTGGTGCCGGTCATCAAGGGCGCCGAGACGATGGACTTCACCGCGTTCCACGCGCGCTACGAGGAGCTGGTCGAGAAGGCGCGCTCGAGCCGGCTCTCGCCGGACGACCTGGCCGGCGGGACGATCACGCTCACCAATCCCGGCACCGTGGGCACTACCGCCTCGGTCCCGCGCCTCATGGCCGGCCAGGGGACGATCGTGGCGACCGGCGCCATCCGATCGATTGGCGAGCAGCGGCTCATGACCCTCACCAGCACCTACGACCACCGCATCATCCAGGGGGCCGAATCAGGCCAGTTCCTGGCTCGGATCGAGGCCTCTCTGACCGGACAGGATTCCTTCTACGCGGATGTGTTCGGCGCCATGGGCGCCGCGCTCGGCCCCGGCCTCGGTCACCCGCCGCAACCAAGAGGACCCGCGCAGGTCGCGTCGGAGGCGACAGACACGTCGGAGGCGGTCTCCGCGTCGGCCCAGGACCTGGCACTCATGGCTGCCGCCATGTCGCTGGTCGACGCGTACCGCATCTACGGTCACCTTGGTGCGAGCCTGGACCCGCTCGGCAGCGAGCCGCCGGGCGACCCAGCCCTGGATCCCGCGTTCCACGGCCTGACACCGGACGTGCTGTCCCGCATACCCGCTTCGCCGCTCGGTGTCCACGTTCCGGGCGACAACCTCGAGACGGTGCTCGAGCAGCTGCGCCAGACGTACAGCGGAACGATCGCCTACGAGGTGGAGCACATCGCCAATCACACCGAGCGGGCGTGGCTGCGACGCGTGATCGAGTCTGGCGAGCACCGGCAGCCGCTCAGCACTGAGCAGCGCCGGTCTCTGCTCGAGCGGCTGACCGCCGTCGAAGGGTTCGAGCGATTCCTGCACAAGGCCTACCTGGGGCAGAAGCGTTTCAGCATTGAAGGGCTCGACACCCTGGTCCCCATGCTCGACGTGATCCTGCAGATGGCCGCCGAGCAGGACACCCACCGCGCCGTCATCGGTATGGCGCACCGCGGCCGACTCAACGTGCTGGCGCACATCGTAGGGGTGAGCTACGAATCCATCCTGTCCGAGTTCGAGGCGAGCCGACTGGACGAGGAGGTGATGCCCGAGGAGCGCCAGACCGACGACGTGAAGTACCACCTGGGAGCGTCCGGTCGATTCGCGGCGGCAGCCGGTATCGTCGAGGTGAGCGTCATGCCGAACCCATCCCACCTGGAGGCGGTCGATCCCGTCGTCGAGGGTCGGGCTCGGGCCGAGCAGACGGATCGGTCCAAACCGATCGCCAGCGTGGACACGCGGGTCACCCTGCCGATCCTGATCCACGGTGACGCCTCCTTCGCGGCCCAGGGCGTGGTGGCGGAGACCTTCAACCTCAGCCGGCTGGCGGGATACGCGAACGGCGGCACCGTGCACCTGATCGCGAACAACCAGATCGGCTTCACCACCGCCGCCGCTGAGGCGCGCTCGACCACCTACTCGTCGGACCTGGCGAAGGGATTCGACGTCCCCATCGTGCACGTCAACGCCGACGACCCGGAAGCCTGCCAGGCCGCAGCCCGGCTGGCGATGCTGTACAGGGCGGAGTTCGATGGCGACATGGTCATCGACCTGGTCGGCTACCGGCGCTACGGCCACAACGAGGCCGATGAGCCGGCGTACACGCAGCCGGCGATGTATCGGCTCATTGGCGAGCATCCAAGCGTCCGCGAGCTCTACCTGCAGCGCCTGGAGGCCGATGGCGTCGTCTCCGCCGAGGACGCCGCCGCCCAGGCCAAGGCGCTGGCGCGGAACCTCGCCCAACGGCAGGCATCGGTCCGCAAGAAGGCGACCGAGCCGACGCTGGATCGCGGCGCCGACGCCCTCCCGCACGAGGGCGAGCGCGAACCGCAGACGGCCGTTCCGGCCGAGACGCTCCGGACGCTCAACGCGCAGCTCTACCGCTTCCCGCGCGAGTTCACGCTCAGCTCCAAGCTGGAGAAGCAGCTCGCCAGGCGTCGCGATGCGCTGGGCGACGAAGGGCGGATCGAATGGGGACATGCGGAATCACTGGCGTTCGGCTCGCTCCTCCTCGACGGCGTGCCGATCCGCATCTCGGGGCAGGACACGGTTCGCGGCACCTTCAGCCAGCGGCACCAGACCCTGTTCGACGCGAAGACGGGCGACCCGTTCACGCCCATCCAGAACCTTGATGGCACCCGAGCCAGCTTCGAGCTGCACAACTCGCCGCTCTCCGAGTACGCGGCCATGGGCTTCGAGTACGGATATGCGGTCACCGCGCCGGAGGCGCTCGTGATCTGGGAGGCGCAGTACGGGGACTTCGCCAACGGCGCGGAGATCATCATCGACCAGTTCCTGATCGCGGGACTCGCGAAGTGGCGGCAGACCTCGCGCCTGACGCTGCTGCTCCCGCACGGCTACGAGGGACAGGGACCAGAGCACTCGTCGGCCCGGCTCGAACGGTTCCTCGCTTTGGGAGCGGAGGGGAACATCCGAGTCGTCTACCCGACCACCGCGGCTCAGTATTTCCACCTCCTGCGGCGACAGGGGCGGCACGCCGAGCTCCGGCCGCTGGTGGTCATGACGCCCAAGTCGCTGCTGCGACTCGAGGCCGCGGCGTCTCGCCTCTCGAACCTCACCGATGGCGCCTTCCGGCCCGTGCTCGACGACCCGGAACGTGAGTCGCAGGTCGCGGCGGAGGCCGTACGGCGGGTGATCCTGTGCAGCGGCAAGGTTTACTACGACGTCGTGGGCTCATCCGCACGCGAGGAGGCGGCGCATGTCGCGGTAGTGCGGGTCGAGCAGCTGTACCCGTTCCCGAGCGAGGGGTTACGAGCCGTCCTTGACCGATACCCGCACACCGAGCGCGTCGCGTGGGTCCAGGAAGAGCCGCGCAACATGGGCGCGCGGAAGTTCGTGCTGCCCAAGATCCGCCACCTAGTGCCGTACCAGGTGCCGCTCGGTGACATCTCGCGCCCCGAGCGCTCGCGTCCGGCGGAGGGCTACCACGCCGCGCACGCCGCCGAGCAGGCGCGCATCGTCAAGGAGGCGTTCGGCGCCTAGCGGCTTTCAGCCGCACGACCTTCGCAGGCTAGCTCCCCTTCGGACGCTGTGCAGCCACACGGCTGGGCTAGTTGACGCGCTTCTCGCGACCGGCCCAGAAAGGCTCGCGCAGCTCGGCCTTCAGGATCTTGCCGGTGCCGCCCTTGGGAAGCGACTCCCGAAACTCGATGGTCCGCGGGACCTTGAAGTCGGCGAGCTGCGAGCGCACGTGCTTGCGCAGGTCCTGCGCACTGGAGTCGACCCCATCCTTGAGCACCACCAGGGCGACCGGCACCTCTCCCCACCGGTCGTCGGGGACGGCGATCACCGCGCACTCCATCACCGCGGCGTGCGACGCGATGGCGTTCTCGATCTCGACTGAGCTGATGTTCTCTCCGCCGCGGATGATGATGTCCTTGGAGCGATCCTTGATCAGGATGTAGCCCTGGTCGTCGATGACCGCCATGTCGCCGGTGTGGAACCAGCCGTCGACGACCTTCTCCGTGGTTGCCTGCGGATCGCGGTAGTAGCCCTCCATCACCACGTTCGAGCGGACCACGATCTCGCCGATCTGCTCACCATCGGCTCGGACGTCCGCCCCCTCCGCGTCGACCACGCGCAGGTCGGCGCCGGCCATGGCGTAGCCGGTCATCGCCTTGCGCTGCGCGGCCATCTCGGCCGGCTCGCGCGCCGTAAGACCTGCGCGAGGCCGGGCAATGGCCAGCACGGGGCTCGTCTCCGACAGGCCGTAGCCCACGATCGCGGTGCAGCCCAACTCCCGCTCAATGGCCTCGACCAGGGTCGGCGAGGCCGGCGCGCCGCCGATGATCGCCTCCTTGAGGGTCGCCAGGTCGGTGGTTGATCGGTCGGGATGATTCACCAGCGCGTTGAAGATGGTCGGGACGCCGAGCAGGTGCGAGACGCGCTCGGCCGCCACGAGCTTGAGGAGCGCCGCGGGATCGAACTTGCGCAGCATCACGTGGCGGCCGCCGACCATCGTCATCCAGTGCGGCGCGCCCCAGCCGTTGACATGGAAGAGCGGCACGACGTGCAGGATCGTGTCGGCATCGGTCACCCGCAGCACGAGCGCCGCGTAGATCGCGTGCAGGTGGAGGTTGCGATGGGTGAGCACCACGCCCTTGGGCCGCCCGGTGGTGCCCGAGGTGTAGAACAGCTCGGCGATGGCATCCTCGTCCACCTCTGGCGGGTCGTAGGTCGTCGGCGCAGCGGCCAGGAGCGCCTCGTACTCGTCGTTTGGCCCCTCCATCCGGATCCAGCGCAGCTCGCCCGGAAGGGAGGGACGCAGTGCGGTCACCATCGGCTCAAAGTCGGCGTGGTAGAAAACCGCGCTCGAGCCGGCGTGACCCAGGATGTAGCCGATCTCCGCCGGCGCCAGGCGGATGTTCAGGGGGTTGAGCACGGCCCCGGCCTCGAGGACGCCGTAATAGGCTTCCAGCAGCTGGTGGCTGTTGTAGCTCATGAAGCTGACCCGATCGCCGGGCTTGGTTCCCATCTCGCGCAGCGCATTGGCGAGCCGATGGGTGCGCTCCGCGTAGTCCCGATATGTGAACCGCTTCTCGCCGTCGACGACCGCGTCGACCTCGCCGAAGAAGGCGGCGGCGCGATCGCGAAACTCCAGGACGCTCAGCGGGACCCGCACGCCTATCCCCTGCCCGCCGGGCTGCCCGGACGGGCCTGAACGCGTGCCGGTTTCACGACCTCAGAACGCCGGCGGCGGAGCCGGCTTCGGCGCCAAGATCGCGATCGCTAGGCCGACCACCACGAACAGGCCAAGCGCTGCCAACGGCGTCCAGGCACCGATGGGCATCACCGCGAGCATGGCCAGCACCGCGGCGAGGCCAAGTCCGGTGAAGATCCCGCCCAGCACAGCCCACCCCCAGGCGCCGCGCACGCCCAGCGCCAGGAGCACAAGGCCGAGCAGGCCGAGCACCACCGCGATCCAGAACGGGAATGTCGAAGCGGGGTTGCCGGTCAGCTTGAACCAGCCGCTGCCCGCGCATGAGCCGCCGTCGCCGCGGAACTCGCCGGAGACGTAGTAGAGCCCCGTGAACTGGAACGGGGCGTTGCCGCGGACGCTCGTCGTCCCGTCGCCGACCTTGTTGCCCTTGTCGTTCGCGTCGCCGCCACGCAGCGGACTCGGGACCATGAAGACATCCACATGCCACGAGTTGTTCTTGATGGCGTTGGCGCCCGAGGTCCCGTGCCAGGTGACCGTGCCATCCCAGTCGACCAGCAACGGGTTCGTCTGGGTGGCGTCGTCGGCGCCTCCCGTTGCGGTGGCGATGGTCTTGCCGCTCGCATCGGTCGACGTGACGGTCAGGGTGCAGGTCGTCAGCGGAAAGGCGCTGACGCTCGCCGGGAGGAGGAGAGGAAGGATGAGGATGAGGGGTATGAGCCAGAGACGTCGCGGGGCGGGTCGCATGTGGGCAGCCTCCGTTCGCGCCGGCGGGTGCCGCCCTCGGCTCCTGCCAGGGACGTGCACCTGTCGGTCTGATGCTACGACCGCCGGCAAGGAAGCGGCTGCCTATACTCGCCGCCAATGACCGCCGCCCCACCCGCGCTCCTGGAGCGCTACCGCAGGCTTCTCGCGCAGCCGCGGGAGCCCTTTCCGATCACGCTCGGTGAGGGGTCAACCCCGCTCATCAGGACCCGGCGTCTGGGGGCCGAGATCGGCCTGGAGGAACTCTACCTGAAGTACGAGGGGACCAACCCGACCGGCAGCTTCAAGGATCGCGGCATGGTGCTGGCGGTGAACCGAGCCGCCTCAAGCGGGGCCCGCGCGGTGGTTTGCGCGTCGACAGGCAACACCGCGGCGTCGGCTGCCGCGTACGCCGCGGCCGCAGGGCTGCCGTGCTTCGTGGTCCTGCCCGCCGGAAAGGTCGCCCGGGGCAAGCTGGCACAGGCACTCGTGGCAGGCGCCCGCCTGGTGATGGTCGACGGCAACTTCGACGAGGCGCTGGCCGCCGTCCGCCGCCTCGGCGACGAGGGCGTCGCGGCGGTAGTGAACTCGGTGAACCCCGACCGCCTGGATGGGCAGCAGACCGCCGCCTGGGAGGTCTGCGACGCCCTGGGACGGCCACCGGATGCGCTCGCGCTGCCCGTCGGTAACGCCGGCAACATCACCGCCTACTGGCGCGGCTTCACCCGCTACGCGGGCGAGGGACTGATCGAGTCCCGTCCCCGCATGCTGGGCTTCCAGGCCGATGGCGCCGCCCCAATCGTGCGCGGCGAGCCGGTGGCTGAGCCGGAGACGATCGCAACGGCGATCCGGATCGGCAACCCGGCGTCCTGGGCGGGCGCCACCGCCGCGCGCGACGATTCGGGAGGCTCGATCGAGTCGGTCAGCGACGATGAGATCCTCGCCGCGCAGCGCGACGTCGCCCACCTGGAGGGCATCTTCTGCGAGCCCGCCTCGGCGGCGGGGGTGGCCGGCGTGCGCAAGCTGGCCTCTGGGGGCCGGCTGCATCGGTCCGAGACGGTGGTGTGCGTTCTGACCGGACACGGGCTGAAGGATCCGGACGCGGTCCAGGCGGAGGAGGGATCGCTGGCCGCCGTTGCGCCCGAGGTGGACGCCATCCGGTCGGCGATGGGGATCTAGGCCCTGCCCGCATGCTCGCGACCGTGAGCGAGGATCGCCGGCCCAGATGCTCGTGGGCATCGGGCAACGATCCGGTCTACCTCGCGTATCACGACCTTGAGTGGGGCGTGCCGCTTCGCAGCGAGCGAGCGCTGTTCGAGCTGCTGATCCTGGAGGGCGCCCAGGCCGGGCTCTCGTGGTCGACGATCCTCCATCGGCGTGACGGCTATCGGCGTGCGTTCGCAAGCTTCGACCCGAAGCATGTGGCCGCCTTCGGACCCGACCACGAGGCTCGCCTGCTCGGGGACGCGGGAATCGTTCGCAACCGCGCGAAGATCGCGG
>VBJP01000078.1:0-13082 GCA_005880165.1 Chloroflexota bacterium
CCAGTCGCTCGGGATCGAAGCCCGCGTGGACTCCCACCGTCCCGCAGTCGGAGTAACTGGCGGCGAAGGTCGAGACGTCGTATGCCAGCGAACGCCGCTCCCGAAGCTCCAGGAAGAGGCGGCTGCTCATGCCGTCTCCGAGCACGGCGCCGAGGAGGTCCAGGGTCCATCGGTCCGGATCCGTGCGCGACACGCCCGGCATGCCCAGGCACAGGTTCCCCTGGGCCAGACGACGATGGGCGACGCTGATCGAGCCAGCGTCTCCGAACAGCGGTGCGACCAGTGGCCCGATTGCGCTTGGCTCGGCGCGCGCGGCCAGCGGGACCGGCGCCCCATCATCGGTCTCCCACCAGCGCTCAACCAGTCGCAGGACCGTGGCGTGATCGATCGCCCCGGCGGCCGCCAGGACCATCGCACCCGGCCGGTACCAGCGCCGCCAGTGGGCCATGGCGGCGTCGCGCGTCGCGCGTCGCACGGAGCGCGGTGTTCCCGCGATCTCCCGCCCGAGAGGATGCCGGCCAAAAAGGAGCTCGTCGAAGATGGTGAAGACGTGATCGGTGGGTGAGTCGACGTACATCCGGATCTCGTCGACGATGACCGGCTTTTCCGCAGCGAGGTCGCTGCCGCGCAGGAGCGGCCGCGTGGCCAGCTCGCCGATCACGTTCAACGCGGTGGCGGCGGCCGAAGCCGGCACGCGCGCGGTGTAGGCGGTCAGCTCGCGATCGGTGCTGGCGTTGACGCTGCCTCCGCAGCCCTCGATGAGCTCGGAGAGGCTGCCCGGATCGGGAAAGCCCGCGGTCCCCTTGAAGACGAGGTGCTCGAGAAGGTGCGAGAGGCCCGCGGCGGACTCGTCCTCGTGGCGCGAGCCGACGCCCACGAACAGGGCGGCGGACACGGAACGTGCGTGCGACATCTCCTGGGTGACGACGCGGAGCCCGTTGTCGAGCACGGTCCGCACGTACGGGAGCTCCTCGCTCGGGCGGCGGGCCACCGAGCGCACGGTCACCTACGCGTCCTCGTCCTCATCGGCGCCATCCGACGCATCGGGCGACATCATCAGCTCCATCTGGATGAAGCGCAGGTCGCGTGCCAGCTCTTCCGCGTTGCGCGGCAACGGGCGGCCGCCGCCCTCATCGACTCCCAGGCGTGGTGCGGAAGCAGCGAACTCCAGCACGACCCGCTCCGACCCGATGACCAGCGTGTAGACCAGGAGCTGCTCCGAGGTGGTGTCGAATTGGAGGTAGTCGAAGGAATCGAGATTGACGCAGATCGAGAGGGGCGTGAAGTAGCTGGCGATCTCTGGATGGTCGACCACCACGCGCTCGACCCAGCCGGTTCCCGAGCTCTCGACCTGGTTCCCGCGGTAGTACGCGTAGCTCACCGTCTGCTTCAGCAGCGGGCGCAGGATGTTGTAGATGTCGGTCTTGTCGGTGACGACGCCGGTGTTGATGTACAGCTTGGCTCGCGCGTCGGACATGGCGGTTCGATGCTGTCTCGCTCGACGGGGTGTCGGCGAGTCTAACACCGGCCTTTTGAGCACGGATGGACCGATGGACCAGCCAGCGCGCGGCCCCCGAAACGCCGGGGGCGGCTGCTAGGATGTCGGCCAGATGAAGCTCCTGGCCGTCGACATCGGGAACACGAACGTGACCCTCGGCCTCTTCGACGAGGCGGAGCTGGTCGGTTCCTGGCGAGGCACGACCCAGGCGACGGCGACCGATGACGAAGTAGCGCTCCTGGCGAACGGGCTACTGGGCCTCGACGGGCACGCGCTGGGCGAGATCGATGCGGTAGCGGTGGCGAGCGTGGTGCCGCCCCTGACCACGACCTTCACGCGCATGATCCGCTCGAAAACCGGCCAGGCACCGCTCATCGTTGACGCCCGCAGCCTGGAGGGGATCCTGGAGATCGAGATCGACCGCCCCGCCGAGGCCGGCGCGGATCGGCTCGCCAACGCGCTGGCGGCGAAGGTCGAGTTCGGCGGTCCGGCGATCGTGATCGACCTGGGCACCAGCACGAACTTCGACCTGGTGAGCGCCGAGGGCGCATACATCGGTGGCGCCATCGCCCCGGGCCTGGTTCTCTCGCTCGAGGCGCTCGTCGGATCGGCCAGCAAGCTGCCGCGCATCGAGCTGCGCCGGCCTCCCCACGCCATCGGCGCCAACACCGTGCATGCCATGCAGAGCGGCACGGTCCTGGGGTATATCGGGCTGGTGAGTGGCCTGTTGACCGCCTTGCGCGGCGAGCTGATCGAACGCTCCCCCGCGACCGCGCGGGTGACCGTGGTGGCCACCGGCGGGCACACGTACGAGCCGTGGTTGGCGGACGTGCTGGGCATCGACTCGGTTGAGCCGGACCTGACGCTTCGCGGCATCCGCTATGCCTGGGACGGGATCCGCCGCCGCCAGGGCGACGCGGTGCAGCGCGAATCCGTCACGGGGGGCCGTGGCACGTGAGCCCGGAGCGCGGTCCTCTGGCCGGCCGCCGCATCGTGGTGGGAGTCACCGGCAGCATCGCCGCCTACAAGGCCGTCCTCCTGGTGCGGCGCCTCATGGAGCGCGGCGCGACGGTCGACGTGGCGCTCACGCGCTCCGCGGCCGCCTTCGTCACGCCCCTCACCTTCGCGAGCCTCACGCATCGACCCGTGGTGAGCGACGTCCTGGACCTGGACGCCGAGCAGCAGATCGCGCACATCGAGCTCGCCGAGGCGGCGGACGCGGTGGTCGTTGCGCCAGCCACCGCCAACGTGCTCGCCGAGCTCGCGATCGGGATGGCGAGCAGCTCGGTAACCGCCATCGCCTGCGCCAGCCGCGCCCCGGTGGTCGTCGCGCCGGCCATGGATGCGGGCATGTGGACCAATCCGGCGACGCAGCGCAACGTGGCCACGCTGCGCGAGTTCGGCTACCTGCTCGTCGAGCCGGAGGTCGGGTCGCTCGCCTCGGGGCTGACGGGGATCGGGCGGCTCGCCGAGCCCGGCACCATCGCGGACACCGTCGAGCGGCTCTTTGAGCGTGCCGGCGACCTGGAGGGCCTGCGGGTGGTGGTCAGCGCGGGCGGGACCCGCGAGCCGATCGACCCGGTGCGCTTCATCGGCAACCGGAGCAGCGGCAAGATGGGGACCGCCATCGCCGAGGCGGCGCGGGACCGCGGCGCGACCGTCACGCTGATCGCCGGGGCGATGAGCGTCAATCCACCGCCCGGAGTCAGCGTGGTGAACGCGACGACCGCACAGGCCATGCGGCAGGCGGTCATGCGGGAGGCTCCCGGCGCCGACATCCTGGTCATGGCCGCCGCCGTCGCCGACTTCGCGCCGAAGCAGGCCAGCGGCCGCAAGATCAAGCGCGACGGGGCCGAGCTGCAGGTGGAGCTGGTCCCGAACCCGGACATCATCGCGGAGGTCGCCGAGATGCCCACCGACATCCGCCCGTTCCTGATCGGCTTTGCGGCCGAGAGCCAGGACCTCGAGGCCAACGCCATTGGCAAGCTCCGCGACAAGGGCCTCGACCTGATCGTGGGAAACGTGGTTGGTGGCCCCTTCGACGCCATCGGCTCGGATGAGAACAAGGTGACCGTCTTCGGTTCTGAAGGTGCGCTGACGGATTGGCCGATGCTCCCGAAGCGCCAGATTGCGGAGAGGCTCTGGGACCTTATCGCGGATCGATACCGCAGCGCCCGCGGTCCCGACGGCGCGCAGAAGGAGAAGGCCGGGCGCCGGCCACGCGCCGGCTCGGCCGGCAGCCGCCGCTAGCCGGTGATCGTCACCCGCACCGTCCCGGACCTGCGGGCAGCCATCCTGGAGCGTCGGCTCGCTGGCGATTCGGTGGGATTCGTGCCGACTATGGGCTTCCTGCACGAGGGACAGCTATCGCTGGTCCGCAGCGCGGCCGAACAGAACGGCTGCGTGGTGGTCAGCTGCTTCGTCAATCCAACCGTCTTCTCCAATGCGCAGGAGCTGGCCAGCTACCCTCGCGACGAGGCGCGCGACCTCGCCCTCCTCGAGCGGGAACGGGTCGACATCGTCTTCCTCCCCGACGTGCACACCGTCTATCCGGTGGATGACCTGACGAGGGTCACCGTTGAGGGTCTCACCCGGAGGCTCGAGGGCGCATCACGTCCCGGCTACCTGGACGGGCTTACGACGGCCACCCTCAAGCTCATCAACCTAGTCGGACCCGCACGCCTGTACCTCGGCCAGAAGGAGGCCCAGCGGGTGGTGGTCATCCGTCGCATGCTGCGCGACCTGTTCGTGAACCTCGAGGTCGTCGTCTGCCCCACGGTGCGGGATCCGGACGGCCTGGCCATCTCCGCGGCCAACCGCGCCCTCTCGATCGAGGAGCGCCACGCGGCGACGTGCCTGTTCGCGGCGCTCGAATCAGTCCGCAAGGCGTACGAGCGCGGCGAGCGATCCGCCGAGGTCCTGCGTGCACGGATGACCGATGTGATCGCCGCTGAATCCATGGCGCGCCCCGACTACATCAGCGTCGCCGACGCCTACAGCCTCGATGAGCTGCAGCGCATCACCGGACCGGCCCTGGCACTCCTCGCAGTGTGGATCGGCCGCACCCGTCTGACCGATTGTCTGCCCCTCGCCTGGGACGCCGCGTGAGCCGAGCCGAGCCCCGCCCGAGCCGCGGTCGGTCCTCGTCTCGCTGACCCCAGAAAGTACTAGTGACCGGGGGACTTCAGCCCGTATGATGCCGGCCGGCGCCACGGTCCCCGGAACGCGACCGGATGGACCGCGACGCAATGGGAGGCCGGCGAGTGCCCACGTCCGGCCTCCCCTCGTTTTCGGCGCGTGTCAGGGGCGCTTGCCGGCGGCGCGCATGGCGGCCTTGTGAGCCCGCTTCCCTTCCTGGTAGCGCGTCAGCGCCTCGGGGGAGTCGACGTCCCCCAGCGTCGGGTGACGCGGCAGACGCTCGGCGAGACCCGGCAGCTCCACCCCAAGCCGCTTGGAGAGGATGGCCATGATGCTGTTCGCCTTCATCTCCCCGATCGAGGGCAGCGCGAGCAGCCGGGCCTGGAGGTCCGCCCCATCGCGCGCCTCGCGCCATACCCTGCCGGCGTCTCCTCCGTACTGCTCGGTGATCGCGTCCGCCAGCGCCTGCACCCGCCTGGCCATGGCTCCGGGGAATCGATGCAGGGCGGGACGCTCGCGGAAGCGCTTGTCGAGCTCCGCGGGGTCGGTGCCCGCGATGCGGGCCGGATCGAGATGGCCCAGGCGGCGACGGAGCTCCATCGGGCCGGAGAAGGCCTTCTGCACGGTCACCTGCTGGTCGAGGGCGAAGCCCACCAGCAGGGCGAAAGGATCGGAGACGAGGAGCCGATCGGCTTCCTGGTCGCCGGTGAAGTGGAGTCGGTCGGCAGCGGGTCGGACGGCGGTGGCGGTCATGCCGGCATCGTACGGCCGGCGTCCAGCGGACCGCGCTCAGAGGCGATCGAGGAGGGCGTTGGTGTCGATCGCACCGTCGACCAGCTCGATGATGGTCGCGATCTTGTCGGTGTCGGTGGGATGGGTCTTGACCAGGATGGCGTTGGCCGCCTGGGCGGTGGTGTAGGTATCGGTCTCCACCAGGTAGGTGAAAAGGCTCGCGTCGCGCAGCCTCCGCAGAACCGCTCCGCTGGGGTGAAAACCGCCGGTCAGGATCAGGCCCATCACCGGATGCCCGCGGGCGGCGAGCGAGGCCAGGATCATGTCCTCGCGGTCGCCCGGCGTGATCAGCAGGGTGCGCTCGCGCAGGATCTTCATGGCGTGGTCCGCCTGCATGGCGCCGATCGCCACGTGGCCGACGGTCTGGCCCGGGGTTGCCTCACCCGCAAGCAGCTCGCCCTCGAGGTGGGTCACGATCAGCTCGAGGGACGGATTGGCCAACAGCTCGCTGTACGGGATGCAGCCGATCAGCTCGATGCCGTGCTGGGCGAGGCCGCGGCGCAGGATCTCGGGCAAGTCGGCGTGAGAGTCCATCTCCACCTTGTTGACGAGGGCCCCCAGCACCTCGACACCGTGCTGCTCGAAGAGGGAGGCGTTGAGCACGATCTCGTCGATGGGCCGGCCAACGCCACCTTCGCTAACGATGATCACTTTGCTGGCCAACAGGGCCGCGACCGAGGCGTTCGAGATGCCGACCACTGCGCCGACGCCGGCATGCCCAGTCCCCTCGATGACCACCAGGTCCTTCCCAGCGGCGATGCGCAGGAATGCATGCTCCACCTGTCCGGCCAGGTCGTCGGTGATGCGGCCCATGATGAAGTCGGTGGTGAAGTGGCGCGGCAGGGTTACCGGGCTCATGTCGTTGAGGGCATCGGGCAGGTCGAAGACCTCGCGCACGAGGACGGCATCCTCGTCCGCGCGGGTGCCGTCGACCACCAGGTAGCGCTGTCCCACCGGCTTGAGGAAGCCGAGCCGATGGCCGGTGCGCATGATGCCGGCGATCAGGCCAAGCGAGGCTGTCGTCTTGCCCCGGTTCTGTCCGGTCGCCGCCAGAAAGACCCGGCGGGCCGCCGGATCCTCCGGGGCCGTCACCCCCGGGCCTTGGCGCGTCGTTCGACGAGCTCCACGCCCTCCCGCAAGCGATTCACCAGGTCGCCGTCAACCATCTCCGGCTCGAGGTGCTCACCGAGGCGCTCCAGGACATCCGCGGCCATCGTCAGCAGGACGTCCGCATCGGCGATGAAGAACTGCGGCTCATTGTTGTAGCGGACGAGGGTCAGGCGACCCTGCAGGGTGGTTCCTCCCTCCGCGTGGAGCAGCTGCGTCCCGAAGTTGTGGCCCTGGATGCCGTCTGGGTTGTTCAGGTAGTTGAGGGCGTTGTCGATGGCCAGGCCAAAGCGCGCGCGCCACGAGACCAGCCGCTCGTGGACCTCACTCGGCAGGCCCATCTCGCCGGTCTCGTCGAAGACCCCGCGATCGACGGTGAGCAAGCCGACCAGCGTCGAGCCGGCGCGCCCCCCCAGCATCACCTGCAGGGAACGCTCCAGGGTAAACACGTCTGAATCGAACCGGGGTGACGTGGTCACCTCCGCCAGGAGATCTTCGACGTTGTCCAGCTGGCCCGGCTCCGCGAGCGCGGTGGCCAGGTTCAGGATCTCCTCGCGGAAGAGGAAGCGTTCCTCGTGGTCGAGCATGGGCGTCGTCGACGACCCGGCTACGGGTACAGGCCGCGCAGGGTGGTCGCCTCCGCGACGCGATTCACCGCCACCATGTAGGCCGCGGTGCGCATGGCCACCTCGTGGCGCTGGCTCATTTCGTACACGCTGCCAAAGGCGCGATCCATGATCCCCTTGAGCGACTCGTTGATGCGTTCCTCCGTCCAGAAGAACGACTGCATGTCCTGGACCCACTCGAAGTAGCTGACCGTCACGCCCCCGGCGTTGCACAGGATGTCGGGGATCATGAACACGCCGCGCTCATTCAGGATCTCGTCGGCTTCCGGGGTGGTCGGCCCGTTGGCGGCCTCCGCCACGATCCGGGCCCTGACGCGCGAGGCATTGTGCGTGGTGATCTGGTTCTCCAGCGCGGCGGGGACCAGCACGTCGCAGTCGGCCTCGAGCACGTCGGCGTTGCTGATCGTTTCCGACCGCGGGAAGCCGACCACCGTGCCGTGCTCCCGCTTCCAGGCATTGACCTTGGACGGGTCGAGGCCCTTCGGGTTGACGATCCCCCCACTCGAGTCGCTGACGGCGACGACGGTGGCTCCTTCCTGGGCGAGCAGCGTCGCGGCGATCGACCCGGCGTTGCCGAACCCCTGGATCGCCACCCGCGCGCCCCTGATAGGGACGCCCAGCACTTCGCTCGCCTGGAGCAGGGTGAAGACGGTGCCCCGCGCGGTGGCCTCGTTGCGGCCCAGCGATCCACCGATCGCGATCGGCTTGCCGGTCACCACGCCCGAGATCGTGTACCCGTTGTGCATCGAGAACGTGTCCATGATCCAGGCCATGGTCTGCGCGTTGGTGTTGACATCTGGTGCCGGGATGTCCCGATCAGGACCGATGAGCGGGCTGATCTCGGTTGTGAAGCGGCGCGTAAGGCCCTCGAGCTCGCGCAGGGTCAGCTTCTTGGGATCGACGATCACCCCGCCCTTGCCCCCGCCGTACGGGATATTGACGCAGGCGCACTTCCAGGTCATCCACATGGCGAGGGCGCGAACCTCGTCGAGGGTCACGTCCTGGTGGTAGCGGATGCCGCCCTTGGCGGGCCCGCGCGCGAGGTTGTGCTGCACGCGGTAGCCGGTAAAGACCTCCACGTGGCCGTCGTCCATGGTGACCGGAAAGTTGACGGTGAGCTCCCGCTTGGGTACGCGGAGGACGCGACGGAGACCGTCATCGAGGTCAAGCTTTTCGGCGGCCTCGTCGAACTGCTGCTGGGCAACGGCCCAGATGTTCGGAGCCTCCGCCACCTGACGCTGGCTGGCCATGGATGCTGAACGTGCCTCCTACCGAGCTCCGCGCCTCTGCACGCCGACGTGGCGGAGGCTGGCGGGGCGCGTGCGACGGATTATAGGAGGGGCTTGGCCACCGTCACGGCTAGGGGATGGTCATCAAACCGTTTCGACGGCCATCGCCACAGCACCGCCGCCGCCCAGGCATAACGTGGCCAGGCCCTTTCCGCCGCCTCGCCGCCGGAGCTCGTAGAGGAGCGTGGTCAGCACCCGGGCTCCAGATGCGCCGATCGGGTGGCCGAGCGCGATGGCACCGCCGTTGACGTTGACCTTGTCCCAATCGAAGCCGAGCTCGTTGCCGTCTGCCAGCACCTGGGCCGCGAAGGCCTCGTTGATCTCGATCAGGTCGAAGTCGTCGATTGTGCCGCCCACCTTCTCGATCAGTCGACGCACGCCGGCGATGGGTGCCTCGAACAACCACTCCGGCGCCACGTCTGCCTGGGCGTAGGCCGTGATGCGCGCCAGTGGCTGGCCTGTGCCACGCTCGAGGGCGTCGTCCGAGGCGATGACCAGGGCCGCTGCTCCGTCGGTGATCCCGGGTGAGTTGCCGGCGGTGACGGTTCCGCCATCGGTCTTGAACGCGGGCTTGAGCCTCGCCAATGCTTCGGTCGACGTGTCCGGGCGGGGGTTCTCGTCGGTGTCGATGATGGTCGGGCCCTTCTTGCCCGCGACCTCGACCGGCACGATCTCGTCGCGGAAGCGACCCGCCTCGATGGCGGCCATGGCGCGCTCGTGCGAGCGCAGCGCGAACGCGTCCTGCGCCTCGCGCGTGACGTCGTGCTTGTCGGCCACCCGCTCGGCGTGCATTCCCATGTGCACGTCACAGATCGCGCACCACAGGCCGTCATGCACCGTGGCATCGACGAGCTCCGCGTTGCCGAGCCGGTAGCCGGCGCGTGCCCCAGGGAGCAGGTACGGGCCGAGGTTCATGCTCTCCATACCGCCGGCCACGATCAGGTCTGCATCGCCGGCGCGGATGGCGGCGGCGCCCATCATCACCGCCTTCAGCCCTGAGCCGCAGACCTTGTTGATGGTGGTCGCGCCGACGGAGTCCGGGAGCCCGGCCCGCAGGGCAGCCTGGCGGGCAGGCGCCTGCCCGGCGCCGGCCTGGATGACCTGGCCCATGATCACCTCGTCGACGTGCTCGGGCGCGATCCCCGAGCGCTGGACCGCGGCTCGGATCGCCGTGGCGCCGAGATGCGTGGCGGGTGTCGTGGAGAGTCCACCACCGAACTTGCCGATTGGCGTCCTGGCGGCGGACAGGATATAGACGTCGCTCATGCTCAGGATGGTACTCCGCAAGGACCGGATGCCCCCTAGACCCGGCCCCCGGTACGGCCTCCGCCCGGCCAACTCGCTCGTCCGGTATTGATCAGAGTGCTCCATGGGCGCCCATCGGTCGGCATCGGCGACATCTGAGCATCGCCGCTACTGGCGGCGAGCCCACCAGTCTCGTCCGGCGCTGTTGCAGAACTGGACTCGATCGTCAGCGTGGGCGGGATTACAGATCCGGAGTACGGCTACTCGGGGACGTCCTCCTCGAAGAGCTCCGCGACCTTGCCGGCCCATCGGTCCTTCACCACCCGAAGCTTGACCTTCATCGACGGCGTCAGCTCCCCCTCCTCCTCGGTGAGCAGCCGTGGAAGCAGCGCGACCCGTCTCGGTCGCTCGAAGATCGCGAAGTCCTCGAGCTTCGTGCGCACCTCGTTGTCGAGCAGCCTGTGGACCGCCCTCTCCTCGATCAGGATCTCGGGTCCGACATCGCCCAGGCCGTTGCTGCGAGCCCATCCCCGCAGCTCGTCGAAGTCGGGAGCGACGAGCACCCCGGTGTAGGGCTGGCGGTCCCCAAGGATGATGGCCTGCGCCACGTACTTCGAGGTCGACAGCGCCGCCTCCATGGGCGCCGGGCTGACGTTCTTGCCGTTGGCCAGCACGATGATGTTCTTCAGGCGGTCGGTGATCGTGATGCGACCGATCCCGTCCAGCTCGCCGATGTCGCCGGTATGGAACCAGCGGTCGCCGTCGATCGCCCTGGCGGTCTCGGCGGGGTCGTTGACGTAGCCGCGCATCACCTGCGGGCCACGGACCAGGATCTCACCCGAGCCGGGATCGACCTTGACCTCGGTTCCCGGTGCCGGTCGGCCCACCGTCCCGAACACGAAGTCGTCCGGCCGGTTGATGGACACGAACGGCGCCGTCTCGGTGAGTCCGTATCCCTCCAGCACCAGCATGCCCATGGCGTAGAAGAACTCGCCGATCTCGCGCGACAGCGGCGCGGATCCGGAGACGAAGTAGCGGACTCGGCCGCCGGTTCGCGCCCGGATCCGCCCGAAGACGAGCGCGTCCGCGACACGGAGCTGCAGCTTGAGCCACAGCGAATCCGAGCGCCCCTCGAGGTGGTTCGCGTACTTGCGCTTCCCGAGACCGGCGGCCCACCAGAAGATGCGCTGCCGCATTGCGGAGGCCTCCTCGACGGCAGAGAGGACTCGCGCGTGGAGGCGCTCGTAGAGGCGCGGCACGGCGACCATCACCGTGGGCCGCACCTCGACCATATTGGCCGGCAGGCGCTCGATGAGGGGCTCCGCGTAGGCAATCCCGCACCCGCGCGCCAGCGGGACGACCATGCCCGCCACGCGCTCGTAGCTGTGGCTCAGGGGGAGCCACGACAGGAAGAGGTCGCTTGGAGAGAAGTCGACGACCTGGATGACCGCCTCGTAGTTGTAGACCATGTTGCCGTGGGTCAGCATCACGCCCTTGGGGTTGGCGGTCGTGCCCGAGGTGTGGATGATCGTCGCCAGCCGGTCGCGTGTGATCCTCCGCCAGCCCTCTTCCCAGACGCGGCGATGGTCTTGGTCCCTGGGCGCCAGCTCGATCAGGTCATCGAGGGAGATCGCATCACTCGGCAGCGTTCCCTTCTCGTCGATGATCATCAGCTTCTCGATCGTCGGGCATTCGGCGCGGACCGACTCGATCTTGGTCGCCTGTTGGGCGTTCTCGACCACCACCAGCCTGGCGTGGACGTTGTTGATGATGAAGGCCGTCTGCCCCGCCTCGGAGCTGGGATAGATCGGGCAGGTCACCGCGCCGAGCGCCATGCTCGCCAGGTCGACCACCAGCCACTCCGGTCGGGTCCGGCACACGATGCACACGGCATCCCCGGAGCCTATGCCCAGGGACTGCAGCCCGAGCGAAACGTCGCGGATCCAATCCCATGTCTCGCGGTAGGTGCTGGTGCGCCAGGCGACCGGTTGCCCGCCGTCGCCGTCTCCGGATTGACGGCGGCCGCGCGCTGGCTTCCAGGTCAAGGCCACGTGGTCGGGCTGGGCGAGGACAGACCGATGCACCAGGTCCACGAGATTCGCAGCCGGCTGGCCCTCGACCTCGAGCGGCTCGAACGGCGCGACCTCAGGCGCGGCCCGAGGTCCCGCCATCGACTCGGCCACTACCCGCGCCTTAGCCCTTCGAGGAATTGCTGCGCCACGATCAGCCGATGGATCTGGTTGGTGCCCTCGTAGATCTGGGCTCCCTTCGCATCGCGCATCAGCCGCTCGACCGGGTTGTCGCGGCTGTATCCCGCACCCCCGTAGATCTGGACGGCATCGGTGGTCACCTGCATGGCGGTGTCCGAGGCAAACATCTTGGCCATGCTGCTGGGAGCGTTGATCGGCCCGCCCGCGTCGCGGATCCGCGCGGCGCGCCAGGTGAGCAGCCGGGACGCCTCCACGCGAGTGGAGGCATCCGCGAGCATGGCCTGGATCATCTCCTGGTCGGCGATCGCCCGACCGAACTGCGTGCGCTGCAGCGCGTACCGGCCCGCGTGCTCCGTCGCCGAGCGGGCCAGACCCACACAGGCTGCGGCGATGCTGATCCGTCCGGCCCCAAGTGCGGAGAGCGCGACCTTCAGCCCATCCCCCTCCTCGCCGAGGCGGTTCGCCTCCGGCACCAGCGCCCCCTCGAAGACCAGCTCCGCGGAGACCGAGTCGCGGATGCCCATCTTGCGTTCGTGGCCCGCGACCCGGAACCCTGGCGTCTCCCGCTCGACGACGAAGGCGGTGATCGCGTCGCGGCCACGAGAGCGATCGACGGTGGCGAAGACGATGGTGACCTCCGACTCCTGGCCGTTGGTGATCCAGATCTTGCTGCCAGAGAGCGCGTAGCCCCCATCGGTCCGTTCGGCGAGCAGCGCCAGGGCCGCCGCGTCCGAGCCGGCGCCGGGCTCCGTTAGGGCGAAGGCGCCCAAGTGCCGGCCGGCCATCATCGGCGGAAGGAAGCGCAGCTTCTGCTCGTCGCTCCCGAACGTCAGGATCGGCAGCTGGGCGAGGATGTGGACCGACAGGCTGATCGCCATCCCCATGTCGGCCGCGGCGATCTCCTCGCAGGCCAGGATCCAGGCGAAGGTGCCCATCCCCGCTCCGCCGTATTCCTCCGGATAGGGCAGGCCGGTGAGGCCCAGCGAGGCCATCCGCTCGAAGAGCGACCGGTCGTAGCGCTCCTCCTCGTCACGCTGCGCGACCGTCGGGGCGAGCTCGCGCTGGGCGAACTCGCGCACCGTGTCGCGGATATGGCGCTCCTCCGGAGTGAGGGCGAAGGGGTCCGGCCGGTGGGCGGAGACGGCCGAGCTCATCGACCCAGCCGGTTGCCCTTCTC
>VBJP01000078.1:13111-25217 GCA_005880165.1 Chloroflexota bacterium
AGGAGCGGGGCCGCCCGGAACTTGGGATCGCCGAAGCCGCGGTAGAGGACGTCGAGCACGCCCAGCATCACGTCGTTGCCGACGAAATCGGCGAGCTCGAGCGGACCCATCGGGTGGTTGAGGCCCAGCTTGGCTCCCGTGTCGATGTCCTCAGCGGTTCCGGTCGACTCCATCAGGGTGAAGACCGCCTCGTTGATGAAAGGCCCCAGCATCCGGTTGACGAGGAAGCCGGGCATGTCCTTCGACTCGATGACGGTCTTGCCCAGGTCCTGGGCGAACGCTCGGCAAGCGCCGTGTGTGGCGTCATCGGTCTCCAGCCCGCGAATGATCTCGATCAGCTGCATGACCGGGACCGGCGAGAAGAAGTGCAGGCCGATGAAGCGCGGCGGCCGGTCGGTGGCGGTGGCGAGCGAGGTGATGCTGATGCTGCTGGTGTTGGTTGCGAAGATCGCTGTGGGGTCGGCCATTTTCGTGAGCGCCGCCCAGGTGTCGCGCTTGAGCGCCTCGTCCTCGAAGACGGCCTCGATGACGAGGTCGTGGCCCCCGGCGCGGTCGGGGCCGACCGCCGTGGCAACGCGTCCCAGGATCGCCTCCGCCTGGGCTTGATCGAGCTTGCCCTTCTCGACCTGGCGCACCAGGTTGCCGGCGATCCGGTCGCGGCCCTTGTTCGCCAGCTCGGCGGTGCGGTCGGAGAGGGTGACCTGCTTGCCTGCTGCGGCGGTCACCTGCGCGATGCCGTGCCCCATCAGGCCGGCGCCAATGACGAAGACGCGGTCGATGCTCATTGGGCCGCTAGCCTAGCAGCGATCAACCAGCGACCGGCGACCCTGCGTCCATGGCGAGACGGACGAGGGCCAAAACTCTGCACTCGTGGGCTCACGTCAGAGAACAGGCCCGGACGTGTCGCCATGAGCCCGTAACAGCCAAGAACGCGAGCATTAGGGCAAGATGGCCGCCTCGGCAGCGCCTAACCCTCACCCAGTGAGAGTTGAGCGCTCGCCGGTCAATGCGGACCCTAGCACCTGGACCCTAGAGCCTAGGTACGCTCGAGGAACTCGAGGCGGTTGCCGAACGGGTCTTGGGTGTAGAAGCGGCGCATTCCCGGGAAGTCCTGGTCCCACGCCACGGGGTAGCCGGCATCGGTCAGTCGCGCAGTCCACTGGTCAAGGTCCTCCACCGCGAACGCGGGGTGCGCCTTCCGGGCTGGCTGAAACTCGTCGTCGATTCCAACGTGCACCTCGATGCCATCTCGGCGGAACCAGCAGCCGCCACGGCCGGCGAGAACGGGCGGTTTCTCGACCTCGGCAAACCCCAGCGTCCTCGTCCAGAACCCGCGTTGCGCCTCCTCGCTGCCGCTAGGAGCCGCCAGCTGCACGTGGTGGATCACGTATCTAGGAGACGATCCGCCGCGGTGATCGGGTCGATACGGTGCTCCGCGATCTCATTCACGGTCGAATCCCATTCGACACGACCTTCAGCACGCCGCCTGGATCGTTCGATGACAGCTCTCAGGAGCTGGTTGCGGGCCCGCACGCGCGCCTGGTCGGGCGAGCGGGCGCGCGTCCGATCCGCCTCGATGGCGTCGACGAGCGGCGCAACACCTTCGCCGGTGGTGGCGATCGTAAGCAGGATGGGCGGCGGGGCCGCGAATCGTCCACCGGCGCCGGCGAGCATCGCGCGAAGCTGGCCGGCGGAGCGCTCCGCCCCCGGGCGATCGGCCTTGTTGACAGTCACCACATCGGCCACCTCGAGCAGACCGGCCTTGATGGCCTGGATCTCGTCCCCCATCTCGGGGACCTCCACGACGACGGTCGTTTCCGCCAACCGCGCGACCTCCAGCTCCGCCTGGCCGGCGCCGACTGTCTCGACCAGGACCGGGTCATACCCCGCCGCGTCCAGCGCCGCCGCGACAAGCCACGTGGCAGCTGCGATCCCGCCGAGCTCGCCGCGGCTGGCCATGCTGCGCATGAAGATGTTGCGGTCCGCGGCATGCTCCATCATGCGGATACGGTCGCCCATGATGGCCCCGCCGGTGTAGGGCGACGAGGGATCGACGGCGACGATGCCGACTCGCCGGCCTCGCTTCCGATATTCGCGGGTCAGCGCTGTCACCAGGGTCGACTTGCCCGCTCCGGGCGGGCCGGTGATGCCCACCAGGTGCGCTCCCCGGGAAGCCGCGAAGATCTGGGGCAGCAGCTCCCGGACGTGAGGGTCCTCGTTCTCGATCCCGGTCAGGAGGCGGGCCAGCGCCCGTCGATCGCCCCCGACGGCCGCCGTTAGCAGCGCCGGCCCGTGAGCCACGGGTCAGGTGCGCGTGCGCGCATGCTCGCGGAAGTAGCGCGCGATATCGCCGATCCGCGTACCGGGGCCGAAGATCTCCGCGATGCCCGCCTCCTTGAGCGGAGCGATGTCGGCGTCCGGAATGATGCCGCCGGCGGCGATCAGCACGTCGTCCATCTTCCGGCTGCGGATCATCTCCACGATCCGGGGAAGGAGCGTCATGTGCGCCCCGGACAGGATCGACAGTCCCACGACGTCTACGTCCTCCTGCTCGGCGGCGTCCGCGATCATCTCCGGCGTCTGACGCAACCCGGTGTAGATCACCTCGAAGCCCTCGTCACGGAGCCCCCGAGCGAGCACCTTTGCGCCGCGGTCGTGACCGTCGAGCCCGGGTTTTGCGATCAGCACCCGGATCGGCGCGGCGCGTTCCTCACCGGCACCAGCGGTCATGCGGCGCCGATTCTAGTTGCCAGCCGGTCGATCTCCGCGGCAAGCGCGAAGTCTTTGGCCGTCAGGCCGCCGGAGGCGTGCGTCGAGAGGGTGAAGGCCACTCGACGCCAGCGAATGAGCATGTCGGGATGGTGGTCGGCCGCCTCGGCGGCGTCGGCGACGCTCACGACGAGTGCAATGGCCTCGCGAAACGACGGGCAGCGGATGGTCCTCAGGATCGCATCCCCCTCCCTGGTCCACTCTGGCACCCGCCCGAGCGCCAAGGCGACCTCCTCCTCGCTCAGCAGCGGCGCGTAGGGCATGCGCTACAGCGCCTTGCCAATCAGGCGCAGGAACTCGTTGCGCGTTCGGCCGTCGCGACGGAAGGTGCCGAGCATCGAGCTGGTCACCATACGCGCCTCCTCCTTCTTGACCCCGCGCATCATGGTGCACAGGTGACTCGCCTCGACGACGCAGCCGACGCCCTTGGCGCCCAGCCGCTCCATCAGGAATTCCGCGACCTGGGTCGTCATCCGCTCCTGGAGCTGAAGGCGCTTGGCGTACATCTCCACGATGCGCGGAATCTTCGAGAGGCCGATGACCGTCCCGCGCGGAAGATAGCCGACATGCGCGCGACCGAAGAAGGGCAACAGGTGGTGCTCACACAGCGAATAGAACTCGATGTCCCGCACGACGACCATCTCGTCGTAATCGACCTGGTAGCAAGCGCCGTTGATCAGCGCGTCGGGATCGGTCCGATAGCCGGAGGTGAGCTCGTCGTACATCCGCGAGACGCGTGCCGGCGTCCCAGTGAGCCCGGCACGCTCCGGATCCTCGCCGATCTCCGCCAGAAGCGTCCGGATCGCTCCCTCGACCTCGTGGCCGGCTCGCACGTCGTCCATCGCCTCCGGATGCTAGCAGCCGTCCCCTTCCCCACCCCATCGGTCCATGGCCCCCGAACGAACGAACCATTGAAAGGGCCCATCATCTAGGCGCCTGAATAGGGTCGCGCTATTCTTGACCTCCGCTGCCAGGGGCACCATTCGGGACCGATGATTCTCCACACTCCGCCCTCACACTCCCGCTTTGGGTTTCGCGGTCTCCCCGCGCTGACCCCTGACCGGGTCGCGGCGGGGCTCGGTCGTCACCTGGATGACGCCTACCACTACGTGCGACACCCGTCACCGCCGGGAATCGACCCGATCGATGCGGTGGTCGTCGGTCCGGGAGGCACCTGGGCGCTGACCGTTGCCCACGAGCGCGGGCGGTTCAGGAAGCGCAACGGGCACTGGTACCGATGGAACGGATCGACCGAGTCGTGGATCCCGTGGGACGCGGTGCCGATCACCGTTGCACGGTTGGCGGGGCATCGGCTGGAGCTCTTCCTCGAGCGTGCGGGGCAGCCCCCGGCGGTCGAGGCCTGCCTGATCGCCCAGGATGGAACCGATGTCACCTGGGAGGCGGACCAGCGTCCTGGCGTCCACGTGCACGCCGTGTTCGCCAAGCTCGCGCGGCGCATCGTTCGCGACGAGGTGCTCTCCGACACCCAGGTTGACCGCATCGTGGCGCTCCTCGACCCGCGCCAGCCTCTTCCCCGCCTCGCGCCGTCCACGCCCCAGGGCTGAGTGACCTGGCCGGGCGCGGCCGCAGCCGCCCTCGCGCGACCCGCCGAACATCCCCTGCGCACAGCCGCGCCGACGGCTCTGGCCGTACTGGCTGGTTTGTCCGCTGCCTATCTCCTCCCGCCCCTGGCGATCGTGCTCGTCTGGCCGATCCTGTTCGTTGTGCCCGGCTGGGGACTCATCGCCCTGGCGCGACCTCGTCTGGAGGCGCCGGCCAGGCTGGGGCTGGCCATCGTCCTGTCGGTGGCCATGAGCGCGCACCTCGTGTACTGGCTCTCCCTGGCGCTGGGCTATCGGCGGGAGACGATCTTCCTGGCCGCCGCGCTACTCGCCTGTCCCCTCCCAGTTGCCGCAGCAACCGGTGGCGGTGTCGCCGGGTTGCGACGCCAGCTGATCGCCGGCGCGAACGCGATGGCGCGAAACCGCGGCGCGCTTGCGCTGGCCTTCATCGCGGCAGCCTTCGTGGGCGGCGTCCTGGCCAACGGTCTCTGGCACGTCACGCCGGCGGGAGTCGATAGTGGCGGTTCGAACTGGAGCGACCTGGGCGTCCATCTGTCAATCGCCCAGAGCCTGAACGCCGGCAACTTCCCACCGCAGGTCCCCTACTTCGCGGGCGTCCCGCTCGTCTATCACTGGTTCGCTGACTTCCACGCGGCGATCGCGGCGCGCGCGGCGGGCATCTTCGCCATCCCGGCGTTCATCGCGTCATCCGCCCTCCTGGCCGGCGCTCTTGCGCTCATCGTCCACGGCCTTGGGCGCGCGCTCTTCCGGCGCGAGAACGCGCGACGGGCTGCCCTCATCGCCGCGGGGCTGGCCATCTTCGCCGGCGGCTTCGGCTGGATTCGGCTGGTTGGCGACGTGACGGCCGGCCTGGGCAACCCGATCGCGCTGGTCGCGCACAACAGCTACGACAACGGGTGGTACGACCCTATCGGCCGCGTGACCTGGCCCTACTTCCGGATCCCTTCGGTGATGGGGACGGGCCTTCTCGTCCATCGCGCGACGACCGCGGGGCTGCCCATGCTCGTGGGGGTGACGCTGCTGCTCGTCGCTGGCCTCCCGACCGCGCGTCAGCGTCGGGCCGGCTGGCGCGACCGGCCGCTGCTCATCGGTCTGGCGGGACTGCTGGGCGCCATGCTGGCCCCCTTCCACTTCTTTTTCTTCCCGGCGGGCCTGCTGCTCGCGTTCCTGTGGGCGGCCTGTGGCGGGCGCCTCCTCGATCGGGACACCCCGCGCAACGCCGCGCTCTTCCTGGCGCCGTACCTGGTCAGCCTGCCGTACGCGGTCGCGCCCTTCACCCAGGCAAGCGGCTCCGGTGCGCTCCGCCTGGTCCCGGGCTGGGAATCTGCCCCGTTCTCCGACGGGCCCGCGGCGGTCGCCTTTTTCTACGTGACCAACCTCGGCCTGCCCGTCGTGCTTGCCGCCGCGGCGCTGCTTGCGCCGCGCACTCCGGCCCGTTGGTTCCTCGGCGCCTGGGCGATCGCCCTGTTTTTGATCCCCAACGTGGTGCAGGTCAGCGTGATCGGCTTCGATATGAACAAGTATTTCCAGGCGATGGCCATCGCGTCGGCGCTGCTGGCTGGATGGCTGATGCGCCGCTGGCCGCTCCCGGCGCTGGCGGTGGTGTTCGCGCTGGCGGTGCCCTCACCCCTGCTGGTCAGCGCCTGGACGGCGTTCAACCGCGAGCAGGTGCTCTCCGCGGACCAGTTGGCGGCCGCCAACTGGATCGCCGCCAGCACGCCGGGGAATGCCGTGTTCGCCACGGACGGCTGGCTCAACTCGCCCACCGATCCGGCTGGCCGCCTGCGGTTGACGACCTTTGGACCGTACGTCGCGAACCTCGGCTACAAGCCCGACCAGCGCGGGGCGACCCTCACGACGATCTACTGCGGTGGTAATCCTGCACGCTCCGCTGCGCTCATGGCCGAGCTGCACGCCGACTACCTCATCGACGGCGGCCGGCCGTCTCCCTGCGAGAAACCGGTCGACTTCGCGCAGGCACCAGGCTTCATCCGCGTCTACGCGAACCCATCGCTCACCATCTACCGCCTGAGCGCCGTCGCCGCCTCAGCAGGCGCACGCGCAGCTGGTGCCGTTTCAGCCTCCGCATCCGTATCATCCGATCCATGACGACCGCGGCGCCGGACGACCGTTCCACCGTCGCGGCGCGCGGCCAGCCTACTGATACACCAGCATCGACGACGGGCGCGGTGGTCGAGCTCGACCACGTCACGAAGCGCTACGGGCCGCCGGGCACTCCGCCGGCCGTGAACGAACTGAGCCTCACCATCCCGGCCGGCGAGATCTGCGTCCTGGTGGGGCCCTCGGGGTGCGGCAAGACGACGACCATGAAGATGATCAACCGGCTCGTGGAGCCTACCTCTGGGAGGCTGACGATCGACGGCCGTGACGTGATGCAGCTGTCACCGGTCGACCTTCGCAGGCAGATCGGATACGTGATCCAGCAGGTCGGCCTCTTCCCGCACATGACCGTGGGTGACAACACCGGCGTCGTGCCGCGACTGCTGCGCTGGCCGGAGGCGCGGATCCGCGAGCGCGTGGAGGAGCTCCTGGATCTGGTGGGTCTCGAGGCCGCCGCGTACCGGGACCGCTATCCGTCGGAGCTGTCCGGCGGCGAGCGTCAGCGCGTCGGTGTCGCTCGAGCACTGGCAGCCGACCCGCCGGTGATGCTCATGGACGAGCCCTTCGGGGCGGTCGACCCCATCCGGCGCGACCGCCTGCAGAACGAGTTCCTCCGCCTCCAGTCGCGAGTCCGCAAGACCATCGTGTTCGTGACCCATGACGTGGACGAGGCGATCAAGATGGCCGACCGCATCGCCATCCTGCAGCGGGGCGGGATCCTGGCCCAGTACGACACCCCCGACGCGATCCTGTCGCATCCCGCCAATGAGTTCGTGGAGCGCTTCGTGGGGGCCGACCGCGGGCTCAAGCGCCTCTCGCTGGCTCGCGTGCGGGACCTCGAGCTCATCAGGCCGGTCCTGGTCAGGGCGGGAACCGACCGGACCGATGCGCGCCGCGAGCTCCAGGCGTCGGCGATCGGCTTCGCGCTGCTCGTGGACGATGGTGGGCGGCCACTTGGCTGGATCCGCGACACCGACGTCGACGAGCAGGGCCCAATCGACCCCGAGCAGGCGACACCGGGTGCCAGCCTGATCGAGCCGGAGACAACGCTGCGTGACGCCCTGTCGACGATGCTCGCCTCCTCCGTCCAGCTTGGGGCCGTGGTCGACCAGAACGAACGGGTGGTGGGGCTGATCAGTGTCGACCAGATCAGCGAGGTGCTGCAAAGCGGCAACCTTCCTGGGAGCACCGATGCCACCGGGTGAGCCCCTGCTGCGGCCCGACTGGGTCGTGAACAACCTGGACGTCATCGGGGAACGCCTGGCCGAGCACCTTGGCATGACCGCCACCGCGGTCGGGGTCGGCTTCGTGATCTCATTCGTGCTGGCGCTGCTCATCCGGCGCCGCCGAGCGCTTCACGCGACGGTGGTCGGCGCGGCCGGGATCCTGTACGCGATCCCCAGCCTGGCGCTCTTCGCCTTCCTGATCCCGTTCAGCGGGATCAGCTTCGTGACCGCGGAGATCGCGCTCGTCAGCTACACGCTGCTGATCCTGGTCCGCAACATCCTGCTGGGGCTAGACAGCGTGCCGTCCGACGTCCTCGAGGCGGCCGACGGCATGGGCTACACCAGCAGGCAGCGCCTCTGGCGCGTCGAGCTGCCCATCGCCCTGCCGATCATCGTCGCCGGCCTGCGCATCGCGACCGTGACCACCATCGGCCTGGTGACGGTCACCTCGCTCATCGGACAGGGCGGCCTCGGCTACCTCATCGTGGTGGCGGGCATCAACGCCTTCTTCCCGACCGCGATCTACGTGGGCGCGCTGCTGTCGGTGGCGCTCGCCGTGGCCGCCGACGCGCTGCTGCTGGCGGTGCAACGGCGCCTGACGCCGTGGTCCGCCGCTCGGGGAGAGACGTCATGACGCTCATCGAAGAGCTCGGCGCATGGCTGGCCGACCCGGCGCACTGGACCGGCCCGGATGGCCTCCTGACGCGCCTGCTCGAGCACATCGCGCTCTCGGGCGCCTGCCTGGCAATGGCGGTCGCCATCGCGCTGCCCATCGGGCTGTGGATCGGCCACACCGGCCGGGGCGCCGCGGCAGTTATCCGCGCAGCGAACATCGGCCAGGCGCTGCCCACCCTGGGCGTAATCGGGATCATCCTGCCGCTCACCGCGAACATCGAGCCATACGGCTTCGACCTCATTCCCAGCATCGTCGCGCTGGTGGCCCTCGCCATCCCGCCCATCGTCACGAACACCTACGCGGGTCTACGACAGGTCGACCCCGAGGCAATCGAGGCGGGACGCGGCATGGGCATGCGCGAGCTGCAGCTGCTGGGGCTGGTCGAGGTACCGCTCGCCCTGCCGTCGGTGCTCGCGGGTCTGCGCATCTCCGCGGTCCAAGTGGTGGCGACCGCAACGTTGGCCGCGGTGCTCGGAGCTGGCGGTTTGGGCCGGTTGATCATCGATGGCATCGCCCAGCAGGACGACGCACAGCTGTTCATCGGCGCGCTGCTGGTGGCGATCCTGGCCATCGCGACCGAGCTGTCCTTCGCGGGCCTGCAGCGGCTCGCCATTTCGCCGGGCGTCCGCGGCCGTAGGGCGGTTCGCGAGTCCGCGGCGGACGCCTGATACGCGAGGCAGGAGGCGGAACGCAATTCGTAACCGGCGCCATATACCTGACATCGAAGCGTCACAGTCCGACTGCTACACTCCGCCACCTATCCGCCGCGCATCGCTGCGGCACACCCCACCACACCGGAAGGAGGACCCAATGCGGAGGTTCCGCATGCTCGCCCTTGGGGCGTCGGTGCTCGCGCTGGTCGTCAGCGCGTGCTCGACGGGAGGGGGCAGCAGTCCCAGCGCATCGACCGCGAAGCCGAAGGTGATCGTCGGCTCCGCCAACTTTCCCGAATCCATCCTGGTAGGCGAGATCTACGCGCAGGCCCTCGAAGCGAAGGGCTTCAGCGTCGATCGCAAGCTGAACATCGGAGCCAGAAGCCTTACCAACGCCGCTCTGAAGAGCGGACAGATCAACCTTATGCCGGAGTACATCGGCTCTGACGCTGCCGAGCTGAAGGCCACACCCAGTGGCGACCCGCAAAAGACATGGGACGCGCTCAAGGCCGCGCTCGACCCGCTCGGGATGACCGTCCTGAATTTCGCCCCCGGCGCCGACCAAAATGGGTTCGCGGTCCGGAAGGAAACCGCGGACAAGTTCACGCTGAAGACCATGACCGACGCAGCTGCGGTCGCCAACCAGCTCAAGTGGGGGCTGCCGCCCGAGTGCATCACAAACCCCTCGTGCGGCAAGGCGTTGAAGGACGCCTATGGGATCGACGTCACGAAGGTCCAGTGGGTGAAGCTGGCACCGTGCAGCGCCGCGATCGCAGTCGCGCTGAACACCAGCAAGGTGGACGTAGCCGAGCTGTGCACAACGCAGGCGGATATCGTCCGCTTCAACTTCGTCCTACTCCAGGATGACAAGCAGTCGCAGAGCGCGGACAACATGGCGCCCGTGCTCCGCAAGGACCTGGCGGCCGCCGGAGGAGCGGAGTTGACCGATACCCTCAACGCCGTTTCGGCCAAGCTGACGACCGACGCGCTCACGCAGATGGGCGTGAAGGTGAGCGTCAACAAGGAGAAGGTCGAAAACGTCGCGAAGCAGTTCCTCCAGGACAACAGCCTGACGTAGGTCCGGCAGCTTTGTGGACCGATGAGGCGGGCGCCCGGTCCGGGCGCCAGCCTCTTATCCTTTCGGATAGACCGATGTCCGAGCATCTCGACCTCGCCGATTGGCGACGTCGCGTCGCCGCCCTGTACGATGCGCTTCGGTCCGACTCGCGCACCGAGCCTGACCGGCTCGTGGCCTTCCGTGCCGCGAGGGACCGCCTCTTCGTCGAGCACCCATCCTCACCGGTCCCCGCCGCCGAGCGTGCATCCTTTGCAGGCGTCCCCTACTGGCCGCACGATCCCGCGCTGCGCTTCACCGCTCGGCTCGAGCCGGATCCCGACGCACCGCCCCTCGACCTTCCGCGTTCGGGCGAAGGCGCCTCCTTCCCGTACCGCCGCATCGGCTGGGCGGCTTTCGCGGTGGACGGAACCGACTGCCGGCTGGCGGTCTTCTGGCTGAACGACTACGCCGGCGGGATCTTCATCCCGTTCCGAGATGCAACCAGCGGCGGCGAGTCGTACGGCGCCGGACGCTACCTGTGGGACTCAGCCAAGGGCGCCGACCTGGGCTCGTCTGGCGACGAGCTTGTCCTCGATTTCAACTACGCCTACCACCCCTCGTGCGTCTACGACCCGCGCTGGAGCTGTCCGCTCGCCCCTGTGGAGAATCGGCTCACCGTCCCCATCCGCGCGGGCGAGCGGCTGGCGGAGGACCACGCGTGAGCGCGCATGCCACCGTCGATCCCCGCCCACAGCGGAACTGCTACAAGTGCGGCCGCGAGATCGGTCCGGACGAATCCATCTGCGATGTCTGCAATCGTGCCGGCATGGCGACGCCCTCGGCCACGCAGTACCACGGCACCATCGTGGTCGCCATCGTGGCCGGCGTTGCGTTGCTGGCAATCGCTGCGAGCCTGGCGATGCGCGGCATCGGTCCCTTCCGGGCGGACGCCGTCAGGTTCCGGGTCGACGACCAGGGCGCCGTCGTCGCAACCGCTCGCCTCACCAACGGGGGCACCAAGGCGGGCAGGGCGAAGTGCCAGTTCATCGCACGCGACGCCGCCGGAGGAACCCTGGGCGTCGCGTCCACCACCTCACTCCAGACCGCAGGAGGGGCCTCGAGCCCTGTGGCCGCAGTGATCCCGGGCGTGGGCGGTCAGCCCGCCAGCGTCACCGTCACCTGCCAATGAGGCGCATCAGAGATAGACGGTCACCGTGATCACGCCGCGCCAGAGGGGTTCGTCGGTGACCAGGCTCCACGCCTCGGGCGTGAGGTCCGCGACGCGCTGGTCCGCGGTCCCCCAGTAGCAGTCGCAGTAGTCGACCACCGGTAGCGTCGCGCAACGGGTGGCGCACACCGTGACCATGCCGTTCACGCGTCCGGTGTAGCGCCCGCCCAGCGCCCCCGGCAGGGCGACCGCGGCCTGTCCGTAGAAGCCTCGCGTTCCGGGGTAGTTCGTCCCCTTGCCGCGCACCTGCGTTCGAGGCGCCGGGGCCGCGGGCGTCGAGCGCACGCTGGTGGTGGTGCGTGGCGGCGCCGCCGTCGGCCTGGGTGTGGGGGTTGGGCTGAGCTTGGGAACGGCTGAGAGCATCGTGCTCTCGCCGGGCTCCGGGTCTCGCGGCGCCGTGGCGCCAGCCAGGATTCGTGTGGTGGAGGTGGGCACACTAGTTGCGGTGCGTGCCGCGACGACGACGGATGCGCCGACGAGCGCAGCGGCAGCGAAGAGCAGGGCGACAAGCACCCCTCGCGGGTGTCGCAATGGGTTCTCCGAATGCGGATTCCAGCGGCTCTGCGCACGGCCCCGGCGGACACTTGCCGGCGGCGCGGCCTCGGGCGTGACCGGATGCGGTCACGAGCAGCTGACCCAGGTGGATCAGGACGACGTACGCCGAAAGTACCGTGCCATGGGCATGACCATCGGTCAAACGTTGACTCCGCACACCACGCCCAATTTGGGGCTCACGCTGGCCAATGCCGGACGTCGCAGGTAGAGTTCGCGGATGGCCAACGAACGACGCGGA
>VBJP01000079.1:0-424 GCA_005880165.1 Chloroflexota bacterium
CGAATAGGTGCCGTCGCGGCACTCGTGGTCGTGGCGGGGTGCGCTTCCTCCGCGTCTCCATCAGGGTCGGCATCGAACTCGCCCGCAGCGACCACGACGCCGAGCCCACTTGTGCCGACCAGCACGCCGTTTCCGGCTGCAACGCTCTACACGTCGCCGCTGTACAAGTACTCCCTATCGTTTCCCGCCGGATGGCAGGTCATCCCGGCTCAGTCGACCTGGGACGGGAAGAGCGCCATCGGTCATAACGACTCGATCGTCGACCAGTGGATCGGTCCGCAGGTCGCCAACCGATGCAAGACGGTCTTCGTCTGCGGACCCATCGCCTGGGCTGTGGCGGCCCCAACCACAAAGTCCCCCGCCGACCTCGCCGCGGAGACCGATACGGCCGAAGCGAGAGATCATCCATGCCCGGTATCGCCCG
>VBJP01000079.1:501-21833 GCA_005880165.1 Chloroflexota bacterium
ATTTCTTCTGGATGCAGGACCCGTCGAACGAGAGAGCCGTCGAGCCGCTGGACCGCTCCGACTTCAGCGCGTTGATCGCCGCGATCCGCTTACCCGACTGAGCTGATCGGCGGGACCTTTGCCGCTGCCGGGTCGCGTAGGGTCGGTGCCCGCAAAGAGCTGTAGAGGTAGGCGGTAGCCAGCGACCGATGGGGTCGCCACGCCTCACCCAGACGGCGCACCTCCCCTTCGCTTGGCATGGCGTCCAGCCCGTAGAGCTCCTGGACAGCGCGCCGGATGCCGAGGTCCCCGGCCGGCAAGACGTCGGGTCGGCCCAGCTGCCCGAGCAGGAACATGTCTGCGGTCCACGACCCGATTCCGCGAACCGCCGTCAGCTGCGCGTGCGCTTCGTCATCGGTCAGCGTCTCGAGCTTGTCGAGCTGCAGGCGACCGTCCAGCGCCCGGGCCGCGAGGTCGCGCAGCGACGCTGCCTTGTTCGCCGAGAGGCCTATTGCGCGGAGCTCCGCGTCGGAGGCGCCCGCGATAGCAGAGGCGGCGTCGCGTTGGCCGATGAACCTCTGCAATCGTCCGAAGATGGCCGCGGAGGCCCGCGTCGCGATCTGCTGGCCGACGATCGCTCGCGCCAGCGATCCGAAATTGTCGAGAGACGACCGAGCGCGCCAGCTCGCCAGGTCGACCGGCTCCAGGCGGTCGATTAATCGAGCCAGCGCTGGATCGCCAGCGCGGAGCGACTCGATGGCGGTCTTGTCGGGCAACTGACGGTCGTTCACGGTGACGGAACGCTTGTCGGAATCGGGGTCGACAGAGCCTCCTCGATGGCGGCCTCGGTGTCCATGCTCTGCCCGGCGGCGATCTCGGCCTCGAATATGTTCGGGGCGAGCCGCTCCCGTCCAACAATCAATGGCTCAACCGCGCCGCCGATGCGCGGAGGAACCCCGCCTCCGAGCTCCTCCTTTATGCGCGCGGCCGTCGCGGCAAGGCGGACCGCGCGCCTGTCATCACCAGCCCATAGCGCGACCTCGCCGAAATACTCCAGGGCGATGGCGATCCCGACCCGCAGGTCGAGGGCGCGTGACGTCTCGATCACGGATCGGTAGTCGGCGATGCCTTGCTCGAGCTCACCGATCAGGAGCTTCAACCTGCCCAGGAAGAGGCCTGAGAACATCGCGAAATACCAGTCGTTTGCTGCGCGCGCGAATTCGATGGAGCGCTCCAGTGACGTTCGAGCTTCGGGTAGCCGGCCGAGCGCGGCCTGAGCAGTCGCGGTGGCGAGGAGCGCTTGCCCTTGCAATCGGGCATCTCCGATTTCACTCGCCAGGGCCAGGTACTCGGCGAGCATTCCGAGCGCAGCGCTGGGATCCACTTCGATCATCGAGAAGCCCTTGATGCCCAATGCCAGTGCGAGGCCGGCACGATCTCCCAATGTCCGGAACGCCCTGACGCTCAATTCACCCATCGTCCGACCCGTTGCGTAGTCGCCGAGCCAGGTTGCGTTGAACCCGGCGCTGGCAGCTGCCGCTGCCACCTCTGCTCCCTCGTCGGGGAGCGCGCGGTTCACTAGATCGACGAGGAGATGCTGCCCCTCCACGCTGTGATTCCGCTGGAGCCAGAACGGGCCAAGTGCCGCGGCGATCACGAGCGCGGTCTTGATGTCGCCGCTCGCATCGGCTCGATGGATCGCAGCGCGGAAGTTGTCAAGATCTGCCTCGATGCGATCGAACCACGCTCCGGCGTCCGGGCTATCCAGGTGAGGACGGGCTTGCTGGGCAAGGCTGCGGAAGAACGCGCCGTGTCGAGCGGTGATCTCCGCCGCCTCGCCACTCGCGTCGAGCTGTTCGTGGCGAGCATGTCGAGGCGCGGCTCGGTCGAGATTGACAGAGCCTGAACCAGGCTCTGCTCGGTCAATCGTTCGAGCGTCGCCTCGACCGGGCCGGAGGGCGGCCCGCTGGCCACCGCTTCGGCCGCCTCGTATGTCCAGCCACCCACAAATGTCGCCAAGCGCCGAAACACGGCTCGCTCAGGCCCGTCGAGCAGATCGTGGCTCCACCCGATCGCGACCCGCAGGCTCTGTTGGCGCTCAGGCGCCGTCGTCGGACCGCCGGCGACTGTATCGAGCCGATGGACGAGCCGATCCCGAATGGCGCTGACCGGTAGCAGACGGGCTTGGGCAGCCGCCAGCTCGATCGCCAGAGGTAAGCCATCCAGCCGTCGCGCGATCTCGGCCACGACGGGGAGGTCGTCGGAAGATGGCGCGAACTGGGCCCGGACGAGCCGGGCTCGATCGACAAAGAGCGCGATCGCGTCGGAGGCGAGGAGGGTCGGCGCGTCGGCGCCTGCGGGCGGAACCTGGAAGGGCGGCACCATGAACTCCTGTTCGCCCGCGACGTGCAGCGGAGCCCGGCTGGTGGACAGCACGCGGAGGCGGGGCGCCGCCGATAACAATCCTTCCACGTCGTCTCCAACACCCTTGATCTGCTCGAGATTGTCGAGCAGGAGCAGGACCTCGCGTTCCTCGAGCCAGTCGAGCACAACCTGTGCGATCGAACTATTTCGGTCCTCCGGCAACCCAATGGCCGATGCAATGGAGGCTGTCATCTTTGCCCGGTCGGTGGTCGCTGCGAGCGAGACGAAGAAGGCCCCGTCAGCGAATCGGTCGGCGACCTGCGCGGCGGTTCGGATGGCGAGCCTGGTCTTGCCCGAGCCACCCGGGCCCGTGAGGGTGACCAGCCGACGGCGACCCAACAGGTCGTCGAGGGCCGCCAGCTCCTCGCTGCGCCCAAAGAATGCCGTGGCCTCCGGCGGGAGGTGTGCCCGCCGCACGTCGAGGGCACGCAATGGCGGAAAGGCCGAAGGCAAGCCGCTCAGCTCGAGCTGGTGGAGCCGCTCCGGTTCCGCGATGTCCTTCAGGCGGTACGCGCCGAGGGCATGAAGACGAACGCCACGTGGAAGAAGATCTGCCACCTGGGCGCGAGTCGTGTCCGAGAGGAGCACCTGTCCCCCGTGAGCTGCCGCCATGATGCGAGCGGCGCGCGCGATCTCAGGATATTCGTCCGACTCTGGGGCAGCGGTGTGGACGCCCATGCGAACGCGAATGGGGTCGCCTGCCCACGTGACGGCGCTCAGCGCGCGTTGACCCGCCGCAGCCGCGGCAACGGCGCTCGCTGCGCTCGGGAATCGCGCGAAAAAGGAATCTCCCTCGATAGAGTCGACCGTTCCCTGGTTTGCCTCGATCGCCACACGGAGGACCTGGTGGTGCTCAGCGAGTTGCCCTTGGAATCTCTTGCCAAGTGTGGTCGCCAACCGCGTGCTGCCCTCGATGTCCGTGAACAGCAGCGTCGTTGATGGGCCTGGCACATCGATCTCCGGTGTCGTTGACGATTGCCTTCGAGGCGGAAAGGGTCCGCGAACTCCAAAGAACGCCGGTCCTGGCTCAGCGTCGCCGCTGATCGTTGAGGAAGTCGATCGTGAGGGCGTTGGCGTGGCCATGCCCCATGCCCTGCCCGCCCTTGAGCTCCTTCCACGTGGTGAGCCCGGTGCCGCGCATCATGACCTTCCACTCGGCGATCGAACGGCTGTATTTCGTCTCGATGGAGGGGAAATAGGCGGCGGGTCCGCGCACCTTCGTCATCGCCGTTCCTCGCGGAATGCCTGCCACGGATCGTAGTCGGGATCCGGCGGCTCCTGTGGAGGGCGGTCCGCCTCCGGAACGTGGCGCAGATTCACGCGCACGCGCCACCAGAGCGTGAAGCGGCCCCGCATGCCGTCAACGAGAACGTCGTCCTCAGCGAGATGCGGCGCCGCGTCGGGGTGGCGCGCGCGCCATCGGTCCAGTCCCGCGAGCGCATCCTCTTTGGATGCTGCCTGCGAGATCACAAGCAGCGGATGAGCTGAGCGGCGCCGCCCGGTTGGGCTGACGGTTCCGTCCTGGCGACGCAGGGAAGCGGAAGGCCTCGCTGGCGGCACCGAGCCTGCCCGTCCACGCGGCGCGGACGGATTGCTGGGCCGCGCGTACTCCTCCGACGGGCGTCGCTGCCTCGATGGCTGGACCCGGGGCGGCTCGCCTTCCGCCTTCGGATACTGCGGCGGCCACGGCGCGTCGCCCTGTCCTTCCCGTTCCTGCCGCTCCGACAGCTCGAGCAGATCGTCCAATGAGCCGGTTGCTTCGTCGATGCCGGCCCCCACATCCCCCAGCTTCGCAAAGCGCCCCGGGACCGTGCGGACGGTGAAGTCGGCGAGCTCCGCGTCCGGCACCTCCTCCCAGGTGAGCGGCGCGCTCACCCGCGCATCCGGAACCGGCCGCACGGAGTAGGCGCTCGCCACGGTGCGGTCCTTGGCGTTCTGGTTGTAGTCGATGAAGACCCCGTGCCGCTCCTCCTTCCACCACTTGCTGGTGGCGATCTGCGGCGCGCGGCGCTCCACCTCGCGCGCCAGCGCCAGGGCGGCGCGCCGCACCTCAACGTACCCCCAGCGCCGCTCGATGCGCGCGTACACATGGATGCCGCGCGAGCCCGAGGTCTTGGGCCAGCCGGTGAGGCCGTGATCGGCGAGGACGTCTCGCGTCACCATCGCAACCCTCCGCACGTCCGCCCAGGGGACGCCCGGCCCGGGATCGAGATCGACGCGCAGCTCGTCTGGGTGCTCGGTGTCGTCTCCGCGGATGGGATGCGGGTTGAGGTCGATGCATCCGAGGTTGACGACCCACACCAGCGCGGCCGCGTTCGAGACCACGACCTCGTCGGCGGTACGTCCCGACGGAAAGGAGAGCTCCACCGTCCGCACGTACTCCGGCACGGAAGCGGGGGCGCGCTTCTGGAAGAAGGCCTCGCCGGTCGCGCCGTTCACGAACCGTTTCAAGGCCATCGGCCGGTCCATCACGCCGCCTAGCGCGCCATCGGCCACGGCCAGGTAGTAGTCGACCAGCTCGCCCTTGGTGAAGCCGATCTCGGGGAAGAAGACCTTGTCGGGGTTCGAGACGCTCACCTGGTGGCCGGCGACCTCGATGGCCAGCGACTTGCTACCGGGCATGGCGACAGGGTAGCCGAGGAGCGATAGCCTCACGCCATGCGCCGGCGACTCCGCGACTGGGCGGACGCTTTCGAGCTCTGGCTCGATGAGCACCGCTCGACGCGCGTCGCGCGCGGCGCGGTCGTCGGGTTCATCGCCCACGATGTCCTGCAGTACGCCGGCGCGATGGCCTACTTCGCCGTCCTGTCGATGGTCAACCTCTTCATCCTTGGCGTCGTCGCGCTGACCTTCGTGGTCGGGGCCGGCACCGCCCGCCAATTCGTCATCGACCGGGTCGTGCAGACGCTGCCGCTGGCGGGATCAGACGTTGCCCGCCTGATCGACCGTGCAATCGAGGCTCGGGGCAGCGTGACGATCATCGGCCTCGTCCTGCTCGTCTGGAGCGCGCTGGGCGTCTTTGGCGCGCTGGCCGGAGGGATCAGCCGCGTCTTCACCGGGACGCCGCGCCGTCCCTTCTGGAAGGAGCGCCTCATTGGCCTGGCGCTGCTCGGCGCGACCGGGGTCGTGGCGATCGCCTCGGTCGCCCTCGGGTTCGTGACCCAGCTGGTGGAGGACGCCCTCTCCGCGCGCGTCACGCTTCCGGGAGTCGGCCCGCTCTTCGCGACGCTCGGCGTGCTCGTCTCGGCCGCGCTGATCTTTTTCTCGTTCCTGATCGTCTACCGCGTGGTGCCCACCCGGCCGCTCCCCATGCGCCACGCCATTCCCGGTGCGCTCGTCGCGACCGTGCTGTGGACGGTCCTGCGCATCGGCTTCGTCTTCTACGCCACTCGCGTGGCCAAGTACGACACCGTCTTTGGACCGATAGGGACGGCGATCAGCCTGCTCGTCTTCCTCTACTTCTCGAGCGTGGTCCTTCTGCTCGGTGCGGAGGTCTCGCGAGCCAGCGCCCAGGAGATCGATCCGGACCGGCGACCCGCCGAAGAGCCCGCCCTGGAACCCCTCGACGTGCCGAGCGAAACGCCGGGGTAGTACGGTGTAGTACATTCGTTGCCGTCACGCGGCGCCCCACCCGGGGTACCATCCGCCGCGGCAATCGCAACGGGGCACAGGGGCATTGCATTTCGCTGGGGTTTGCGCCGCGTGACGCGGCGATCACGTCTGGCCGCCTGCTTGGTGGCACTGGTAGCGGTCGGATGGCTGGTCGTCGGAGGCGAGCCTCGGTCCACTGCGTTCGCATCTGATCCGATCCTCGACGCGAAGGCGAAGCAGGCGCAGCTGCAGAGCCAGCTGAGCGCTCAGAAAGTGCAGCTCGCGTCGCTTCGCGCCGACGCCACCAGGCTGAACAACGCGCTCGCCTACGCGAAGGTCCAGCTCGCCTCGGTCAGCGCGCAGTACGAGAAAGTCGCCAACATCCTGAGCCAGGTCAAGCAGGAGGTCGCCGCGGTCCAGGGCCAGCTCGCGGCGCTGAACCACCAGATCGCCACCCTGGACGCCCAGCTCAAGCAGATCGCCGCCGACATCGTCACCCAGACGCACGAGCTGGCCGCGCGGGAGGCGCTGCTGCAGGACCACCTTCGTTCGGCGTACGAGCAGAGCCAGACCTCGCTCCTCGAGGTGCTCCTCTCCTCGAAGTCGCTCGACGATGCCACCAACCAGGTCGGCTACCTGCTCACAGTCAGCGACGGCGACAAGGCCCTGGCCGACGAGATCACCGCGCTGCGCATGTCGCTCCGCATCAAGCAGAAGGACCTGAAGGATGGCCGCGCGGCGCTCAAGGAGGCGCGCGTCCAAGCGCAGATCCAGGAGCGTCAACTGGTCGCCAAGCGCGCCGAGCTCTCGGCCCTGCAGACCCAGCTCGCCGCGTTGAAGCGGGCCTGGCAGGCGCAGAAGCTTCGCCAGGAAGCCGCCCTCAACGCCTCCCTCAGGGCCCAGAAGAGCCTCAAGGCCCAGATCGGCAGGATCCAGGCCGCAGCAACCGCCCAGGCGGCGCTGGTCAAGCGCTTGCAGGCGCAGCAGCTGGCCGCGTCACAGATCGGTCCGGCCGGGCTCAGGTGGCCGGAACATGGCTACCAGATAACCCAGTACTTCGGCCCCACGACCTTCGCTCTTGAGCCGCCCTACACGTATCAGGGCGTGTACTACGCGCACTTCCACACCGGCCTCGACATCAGCGGCGGGTGCGGTACCCCGATCTACGCCTCCGGCAACGGAACCGTGGCGGCATCAGGGCAGCCACTTGCCCCATACGACATCGCCTTCGGCGTGATCATCAACCACGGTGGCGGGCTCCAGACCTGGTACTGGCACATGCAGCCGCGGGTGGTGGTCTTGGCGGGCCAGCACGTCGTCGGTGGCCAGCTCATCGGCTACGAGGGATCGACCGGCTTCGCGACCGGGTGCCACGTGCACTTCGCGGTGAACCTCAACGACACCTGGCGCAACCCGCTCGCCTACCTGCCGTAGGGCCACTTACGCCCGAAGGGCAATTTCGCCGGAGGGATGCGGCTGGGCGTCCAGGGGCGACAGGGCGCTCGGCCGCTGAACCGGGCCTCTCCTAGGCGACCGAGACGCGCTCCCGCACCGCTGGCAGGTAGAGCCGGTCCACGTACTCGTGGAGCATGCGAGCAGTGCTGAACTGCCAGAGCGAAGCCTCGGCGGCAGCCCGCATGGTGTCGAGCCAGGCTCGCGGGAAACCATCGGCCTCGCGCTCGAAGAAGCGCGGGATGATCTCCTCCTCCAGCAGCCGATAGAGCTCCGCGGCGTCTGCCTCGTCCTGAGCTTCGTCCTCACCGAGCGGCTCGCGTCCGCCGATCGCCCATCCGTTGCGGCCGTTGAAGCCCTCGTCCCACCAGCCGTCGAGGATGCTGACCGAAGGCACCCCGTTGATGGCGGCCTTCATGCCGGACGTTCCCGATGCCTCGAGCGGGCGGCGCGGGTTGTTCAGCCAGATGTCCACTCCGCCCACCAGGAAGCGCGCCACCCGCATGTCGTAGTCCTCGAGAATGAACACGCGGCCGCGAAGCAGGTCGGAGCGGCTGAGGGTGAAGATACGCTGGATCACCTGCTGCCCGGGCCGATCCGCGGGGTGGGCCTTGCCGGCCAGCACCACCTGCACCGGCCGCTCGGGATTCGAGAGCAGGGCGGCCAGGCGCCGCTCGTCGTGGAAGATCAGGTCCGCGCGCTTGTAGGTCGCGAAGCGGCGGGCGAAGCCGATGGTCATGGCGTTCAGGTCGAGCTGACCCTGGACCTGGCGCAGGACGTCGGGCGATTCGCCGTGGCGGGCAAACTGGCGCGCCAGGCGACGCTCCGCGAAGCCGATCAGTTCCCGCTTCTGCTGCCGATGCGCCCCCCACAAGTCCGCGCCACCGACCTTGCCCACCTGGGAGACCGGCTCGGGCCCGGAGAGGTCCGACGCTAGGGACAGGCCGATGGCCCGCTCGTAGAGCCGGCGCAGCGGCCGGCCCAGCCACGAGGCGACGTGGACGCCATTGGTGATGGCCATGATCGGATGGCCCGCGACCCCCTGCCAGGTCTCGGTGGCCGTCAGGGCGTGCAGGTGGCTGACCGCGTTGGCGTCGGCCGCCTGGCGGAGGACGAAGGCGGTCATGTCGAACGGCGCCCGGGGCTCGTCGGTGTTCCCGCGGCCCAGCTCGAGGAGCTCGTCAGGATCGCAGGCTGTCTCGGAGAACCATGGCGCCAGGTTCTTCAGCATCAGCCCGCGCTCGAAGACCTCGTTCCCGGCGGGCACGGGGGTGTGAATGGTGAAGACCGCGTCGCGGCCGACCTCGGCCAGCGCGTCGCGAATGGGCCTCGAGGGATCCTTGGCCACCAGCTCCCGGGCGCGTTCCAGCAGCAGGAAGGCGGAGTGCCCCTCGTTCAGGTGCCACACGCCGGGCCGGATGCCGAGCGCCCGGAGCGCCCGCACGCCACCCATTCCCAGGATGATCTCCTGGCAGAGCCGCATCTCGCGCCCACGCACGTACAGGATCTCGGTGATCGGGCGATCCGCCGCGTCGTTGGTCGCGATGTCCGTATCGAGCAGCAGGAGCGGCACCCGCCCGACCTGGGCGACCCAGACGGCGGCCTGCACCGTTCGCCCGGGGAAGTCGACGCTCACCCGGAGCGCCGATCCATCCTTGCCGCGGGCCCTGCGCAATGGAAGGTTGGGCGGATCCAGGTAGGGCTGGTTGTGCTCCTGATGCCCGTCGGCATCGATCTGCTGCCGGAAGTAGCCGTGCCGGTACAGGAGACCCACTGCAACGAACGGAAGGGCGGCGTCCGAGGCGGACTTGCAGTGGTCGCCGGCGAGGATCCCGAGCCCCCCCGAGTAAATCTGCATCGATTCATGCAGGCCGAACTCGGCGCAGAAGTAGGCCACGGGCGCCGGCAGCTCGCGATCCGAATCGCTCGACACGGCCCGGCGGTACCAGCTGTCGGAGCCGTCGTCCAGGTAGCGGTGGAACTCGTCGAGGAGCCGGCTGGCATCCACCATGAAGTCCTCGTCCGCGGTCAGCTCCGCCCATCGCCCGGCATCGGTCCCACGCAAGACCGGGATGGGGTTGCGGTATCGGGCCCACGCGGATGAGTCGATCCGACCGAAGAGCTGGCCCGCCCTGGGAGCCCAGCTCCACCACAGGTTGTATGCCAGCTCGCCCAGCCCTTCGAGGCCGCTCGGCAGGTTCATGTCGAACCCGGGGAGCGTCGGAATCTCGACGGGCGCGCTCACAGGCTCACAAGACTCACGGCTGTGGATCATACCGATGGCGCGAACGCCGCGGGGCCTCTGCGACCGCGTGCGGTCGGCGATGTGGTGCGCGGAAGCCCCGTTTCGGGTATCGCCGTGGCGAACTGCAGGCGTTACCCTATCGGCCCCGTGATCGAAGGCTACTCGGTCGACGAAGCGGCATCAGTCCTGGGCGTGCCGAAGGGGCGCGTCTGGGAGCTGCTTGCACGCGGCATTCTGGCCGGCACGCCGGAGGATGGGGGTGGCATGCGCGTCTACCTCCAGGGTCGGCCGATGGAGCCGATCGTAGGCAGACCGCTGCCGGGCCGATCCGAGCCGAACGAGCGACCCACCGGTACGAACGGCAACGGCGGCGAGCACGGACAACCTGGATTCGAAGCTTCGCCCTTCCGGGAGCTCCTCACCGAGTTCCGAAACCTCACCGAGCGCTACGGGCAGGCCCTGCTCGCGTTGGGTGAGTCGCGTGGCGAGGTGGCGTCCCTGCGCACACGGGTCGAGCTGATCGAGGCCCGCGTCGATCTGAGGCTGCCATCGCCTCCGCTGGTTCAGTGGTCGCCGCCTCAGCCGGCGCCTCCCGTGGCGCAGAGCGAGCCATCCCCGAATGCTCTCGATGAAGTCGCTTCTGCCCTTGCTCCGGCCTTCGAAGAACCCGAGGCATCGGGCGCCCCGGTCGCTTCGACGAAGGGTGCAGATGTTGACGAGGGGCCGGGAGCGGTCATCGAACCCCCGGCCATTGCTGTCGAGGCTGGCCCGGCGCCCGCTCGGCCCCCCAAGCGCAACAAGCCCCGGCCTCGACGCCGCCGGCAGGGTGCGCGATCGGCCACGGAGGGATTCGCCGATGCCCTTGCGCGCGCCGAGGATCCGACGGTTACGCAGCTGCCCGGTGGCGACGAAGCGCAGGCAGCCTTCAACGAGCTGCGAGAACGCATTCGTCGCGAGACCCTGGCTGCCGAGGCGCGCGAACCCGCCCAGGCGCGCGAACCCGCCGAGGCGAACGAACCGACGGAGGCGCTCCCGCCCGAACCGGACGACGCGATCGGCCTCGCCGCGACGTCAGCGCCTGCCGAAGCCGTGGAGCTTGACCCGCTTCTGGCCGATGAGGAGCTCGGCGGAGCAATCCAGGAGCCGCCGACCTCGGCCGGGGAGTCGCCCGCCGTGGAGGAGGCGCCCGCGATGGAGGAGACAGCGCCGGTGAGCCCCAACGAGTCGGTCGTGGCGGAGGAGCCTTTGGCCGTGGCGGAGGCCGAGGCGCCGGCACCCGCGTACAGCCATGAATGGGACGAACCCGACTGGATCGCCGAGGAAGACGTCGATTGGGGGACCAGCGAGGTGCAGGCGCCTCAGGAAGCCTTCGCCATGGGGGAGAGCCCGGAGATTGGATGGGGTGAGCTGCCGGCTGCCACCATCGAGCAGCCCGCCGAGCAACTCGAGGCCCCCGCCGCCGAGCAGGAACGCGACGCGAGCGAAGCCTCCGGCCGTGGAGTCGAGGTCGAGCCATTCGAATCGTTCGCGACCGATACGTCCACCTCGCACGCGAGCGAGGTCGAAACGCCCGGATCGACGTTGGGCCAGGGCGGAGTGAGGTCTGAGGCGCGGGCCGCCCCAGCCGAGGATGTGCGCGATCAGGGTCACGGTCAGCGTGCGGAACAGGCGGCTGGACCCGAGGAGGAGCTGATGTGGCTGGGGGATGAGTTCCGCGCTGGCCCTGTCGCCTGGAGCAGCCCGGGACGCGTCTCCACCCTTCCCAGGCAGACACCGGAACAGGCAACCGTCTCGGAGGCGGAGGACGAAGCCCTGGCGCGTCTCGCCATCGAGCGAGGGTGGGACGACGCGGAGCTGGACGCCATCCGATCACTCCTTGCGCAACCCGGCCACGTGGACCTCCAGGGAACCGAGCACGACGCGACCGCCTCCGCCACACCGGACGTGGAAACGCCGGACGTCGAGACGCCGGGCGCGGAGGGGCGCAGCGCAGAGATGCGGGACGAGATAGCCCCTCCCGAGGAGGCGCGCGCCGGGGAAGCGCGAGAGGAGGAGCAGCGCGACGAGGAAGCCTTCGACTGGGAGCGAGGGCCGTCCGCCTGGAATCCTCCGCCCCTTGCGCGCGAGTCACCCGACTTTCCAGGTGCGGTCGAGCTCGACCAGGCCATCGCCGCCTTCGAGGTGAGCGCGTGGTCCAAGGAGGCCGTGAGCCACGCCGACGACGAGCAGGCGAGCAGCGAAGCGGCCGACCCCGATCAGCCGACTGAGAACCGCGAGGTTCAGCAGCGCAACTCCGCCGAGGCGCCAAGTGCGCCGCCCGCGCGGGCCGAATCGGCGCCGGCGGCGGACGTCCCAGGCGTGCCGCCGCAGTCGACCTCCACCGCGACGCAGCCGGACGCGCCTGGTCCGGCTTCCGCCGCGGCCCGCCCGGCGCCGCCATCGGTCATCACTCCTGACCCTGAGCGAGAAACCGACGATGACTGGCTTCGAGATCGGAGGGGTCCTGCGGCCAGCGCCTATCGTCGTCTGCGCCGGCTCTTTCCGTAGCCCCCGAGGGTGACCGGCTCCCGGATCCCGATGCTCGGTCCCAACGGGGAGGGATGGGTCGTTGGGCAGATACTCCTGCTCCTCGGGGTTGCCGTGTCGGGGTCCACGGAGCTCGGCCATCTCTCCCTGGGTTCGCCTGTCCGCGTTGGCGGGCTCGTGGCCGGACCGGTGCTGATCTTCGCAGGAGGCATCCTGGTCGCGCGGGCCCTCCACGATCTTGGCGGCAGCCTTGCCGCGGTTCCCCGCCCGAAGCCCGACGCGGCGCTCGTCGAGACGGGCATCTATCGACGGATCCGCCATCCGATCTACGCGGGCTTGGTCTTCTTGGCGCTGGGATGGGCGCTGTTTTCCTGGAGCGGGGTCGCGCTTCTGCTGGCCGTGGCGCTGGCCGTCGTCCTCGATCTCAAGGCGCGGCTCGAGGAGCGCTGGCTGGTCGCGCGCCACCCCGCCTACACCAGCTACCGGCTCCGTTCCAATCGCTTTCTGCCCGGCATCTACTGACCGATACCGACCGATGGCGCAGCTGCATAGCCTGGGCGCCTCGATCGTGCTCGGCGCGGTGGTGGTGACCGCACTTCTTGCGACTGTCGTCGGACTCCGCGGCGGATCGCCGTGGACCGATCAGCTGCGCGGTGCCCTCACCGTGTTCATCGGTCTTCAGATGGCCACCGGCGTGGTCCTCTTCGTATCGGGCGCGCGGCCGCATGAGTCGCTGCATCTGCTCTATGGATTGGTAGCCATTGCGATCCTGCCGCTCGCCGGGTCCTTCGCCTCTGAGGCGCCGCCGCGTCCGCGCGCCTGGGTGCTGGCCGGTGCCTGCATGCTCCTCCTGATCGTGGCCTGGAGGCTCGCTTCGACCGGTTGAGGCGGGCCGCCTATCATGACTGGACCGATGCCCAGGCTCCGCCTGCTCGCCCTGGTGCTGCTGGCTGCCGGCGCAGTGGGTGCCCTTCTCCCTGGCGCCATGGCGAAGGCGAACCACTCAGCCAGCCTGCGGGAGGCCTCGCATTCGTCTCTCGCCAGCGATAGTGACGTCAACGCGGGGCATGCAGTCTTCAACGCTCGGTGTGCCACCTGTCACGGGGATGCGGGACAGGGGACGGCGCTTGGCCCCTCGCTGGTCGGGGTCGGTGGCGCCGGCGCCGACTTCGAGCTGCGCACCGGTCGGATGCCATTCAGCGGGTCACCCGGAACCCAGGCGGTGCGCAAGCCCCCGGCCTTCGATGACGCCACGATCCGCAACCTCGTCGCCTATGTCGCTTCGCTGGGGACCGGGCCGCCGATCCCCGAGCCGCGAGTCGACACCGCGGCCGTCTCCGCGGGGCAGCACCTGTTCATCGCGAACTGCGCTCCATGCCACGGCGCAACGGCTCGGGGCGGTGCGGTGGGCGGAGGGGCGCTCGCACCCCCGCTCGACGTTGCGACCCCGGTGCAGGTCGCCGAGGCGATGCTGATCGGGCCAGGAGAGATGCCGGTCTTCAGCAGCCTCTCCGAGACAGACCGAAATGCCGTCGTGTCGTACGTCGCCTACCTGCAGACCCAGCCCGATCCGGGAGGGGTGTCGATTGGCGGGATCGGCCCGGTGCCGGAAGGGTTCGTCGGCTGGGTCCTCGGACTTGGCCTGATCCTGGTGGTGGTGCTGGTGGTGGGTCGCGACTGGCGAGGCTCCCGCGCGTGAACGCCTCGCGTGGCGTGGCGCTGGCGCTGGCCGTCTCGATCGCCGGATCGCTGGCGCTGGTGGTGATCTACGTGGTGGGCGGCAGCATTCAGCAACAGGGGATCGGGCTGGCCCTCGCGTTGGGCGGTGTGGGCACCGCGATCGTGATCTGGGCGGTGGCCCTCATCGAGGCTCCGATCGAAATCGAGGAGCGGCACTCGTTCGCCACAGGCCGTGAGCATGCCGTGGTCGTGGATAGCGGGACCGGGACCCAGGAGATCAGCCGGCGGCGATTCCTCGCCCGACTCCTCGCGGGGGCGGTCGGCATCCTGGGCGCGGCCCTGGTGATGCCGGCCTTCTCACTCGGGCCGCAGCCGGGCACCGACCTGTTTCGCACCGCCTGGCGCCGCGGCCTGCGCCTGGTCGACCTCGGCAATCGGCCGATACGCCCGGATGACCTGGTCGCTGACAGTGTCACGACCGTCTTCCCGGAGGGCTTCGTCGGCAGGCCGGACAGCCAGACGCTGCTGATCAAGGTGAGCCCTTCCGACCTTGCCCTGCCGAGCGACCGAGCCGCCTGGGCGCCAGAGGGATGCGTCGCCTACTCGAAGGTCTGCACGCACGCCGGCTGTCCCGTCGGCCTTTACCGGGCGAAGGAGCACCTCCTGCTCTGCCCGTGCCACCAGTCCACCTTCGACGTCCTCCGCGGCGCGACTCCCATCTTCGGCCCGGCGGCCCGCCCGCTCCCGCAGCTGCCGATGGAGGTGGACGCCGACGGCTACCTGGTCGCGCTCGGCGACTTCCCCGAGCCGATCGGGCCCGGGTTCTGGGACATGACCCACACGCCGGCGGATGGCGGCTGAGCCGATGCTGACCTGGATCGACGAGCGGCTTGGTCTCGCGGCGTGGGCGCGCGCCGGGCTGCGCAAAGTCTTCCCCGATCACTGGTCCTTCCTGCTCGGCGAAGTGGCGCTCTTCTGTCTCGTGGTCCTGGTGCTGACGGGTGTCTTCCTGACGCTCTTCTACGTGCCCGATGCGACGAGCGTCACCTACTCGGGACCGTGGGCGCCGTTGCGCGGGCAATCTGTGTCGGCTGCCTTCGACTCGGTGATGCGCCTCAGCTTCGAGGTTCGTGCCGGCTTGGTCATGCGCCAGATCCACCACTGGGCCGCGCTGGTCTTCGTGGCGGCCATCGTGGTTCACCTGCTGCGGATCTTCTTCACCGGCGCCTTCCGGCGGCCTCGTGAGATCAACTGGCTGGTTGGGATCGGGCTCCTGCTGCTGGCCCTGACGATGGGCATCACCGGTTATTCGTTGCCGGATGACCTGCTGAGCGGTACGGGTCTTCGGGTCATCTACTCGGTGGTGATCGCCATCCCGTTCATCGGTCCCTACCTCGCCTTCCTCGTCTTCGGCGGCGAGTTCCCGACGCCGGAGATCATCAGCCGTCTGTTCGTGTTCCACGTCATGCTGCTGCCGGCGCTGCTGATCGGGGGAGTGCTCGTGCACCTCGCCATCCTCGTACGCCACAAACACTCGCAGTACGCGGTTCCTGGCGCGACCGAGGAGAACGTCGTCGGCCGGGCCTTCTGGCCGTCGCAGGTCTTCAAGTCCACCGGACTGGCGATCCTGACCGCCGCGGTGTTGGCGCTGATGGGCGGTCTCATCCAGATCAACCCGATCTGGGCCTACGGACCGTTTGACGCGACCACGGTCAGCTCCCCGGCCCAGCCAGATTGGTACGCCGGCTGGCTGGATGGCGCGCTTCGCCTCTTTCCGCCCATCGAGATCACCGCGCTCGGGATCACGATCCCATCGCCGTTCATCCCCGGCGTGCTGTTGCCCGGGGTTGCGTTCGGGGTCATGACCCTGTGGCCGTTCCTGGAGGCCTGGGTGACCGGCGACCACGCGGAGCACCAGCTGCTCGACGGCCCGCGCGAGAAGCCGCTGCGCACCGCTTTCGGCGTGGCTGGTCTGCTCGTCTTCGTGATCCTGACGCTGGCGGGAGGCAACGATGTCGTGGCGCTGGTGTTTGGGGTGCCGGTCGAGGCGATGACAAACATCCTGCGCGTCGCGATCGTCGCGGTTCCACTGCTGGGCTTTGGGCTCACCTATCGCATCTGTCGGGAGCTGTTCGACCGGCGAGAGGCGCCCGGTCAGCGCCGCGCCTCCGTGCGCCTGCGGCGCACCGCGGCGGGAGGCTTCGAGGAGATCGAGCCGGACTAGCGTTCCGGTCCCAGGTGATAGCCCAGCCGTCGCGGCAGTCGCGTCAGCCCGCGGAGCGCCCAGCCGGCTCGTCTGCCCTGCTCCTCGCGGTCCTCGCGCCGGATGAGCGCCTCGCGGAGAATGCGTGCGCCAGCGTAGCGGAATGGCTCGGGTGGAAACCGGCGGGGAACCCCGCCGACGATCGGCAGGCGAGTGATCGGCTCATCCGAACCGAGTGCCAGGGCGGCGAGTATCCGTCCGCCCAGGTGCGAGGGCGCCACACCGTTGCCCGAGTAGCCGAAGCCGAAATGAACCCGGCCACCCGCCAGGGTGCCGAAGCGCGGCAGGTGGTTGGCCGCCACGTCGATGGGCCCTCCCCACATGTCGGTCAGGCGCACGTCGGCAAGCTGCGGAAAGATGCGGCGGAAGCCGGCGGCAGCCCGCCGGCCAGCCGGCAGGTCGTCGACAAACGAGCGCCCGATGCGCCCGTCGTAGCCGGGACGCCCACCGCCGGCCCCGAACGCGATCCGCCCTTCGCCGGTGACGTGGAAGTAGTGCACGGTGAATCGCGCATCCACGATCGACTCCCCACCGATCCAGCCAAGGCGCTCGTCGATGAGGTCCGGGATGGGCTCAGTGCGCACCATCCAGCTGCTCCAGGTCACCAGCGAGCGCCGGAAAGGGGGCCACCCCGCGGCCCAGGCGTTGATGGCGAGCACGACCTGCCCGGCGCGGACCTCGCCGTCACCCTCCGGCGACTCGGTGATGACGCGGACCCCCGACCCTTCGCGGCGCACCCTCTGGACGCGTGTTCCTTCGTGGATCACCGCGCCACGCGCCGCGCAGACGGCGCGGAGGCCTCTCGCCAGGCGGGCTGGCTGGATCGTGCCGGCGTCCGCCATCAGCGCACCGCCGCGGAAGAGTGGCGAGCGGCAGCGTTCCGCCACCTCCTCTGAGCTCAGCTCGCGGAAGTCTTCGCCGACACCCAGCTGCCGCGCGGCCTCGGTCGAGGAGTCCCACGCACCGTCGTGGAGCGGCGTGGTGCTGACCGTGAGCATGCCGCCGTGCCGGAAGTCGGCGTGGATTCCATGGCGCTCGCACCAGGCGCCGATCTCGGTCACGGATCGGGCGACTTCACGGGCGCAGGCGAGGGCGCGTTCGTCACCGAAGAGATCGCGCAAGAGCGCGAGCTCGTCCCACCAGCCGTTGACGAAGCCGCCATTACGGCCAGAAGGTCCACCGCCGCAGACATCCATCTCCAGAACCACCACGCGGCGTTGCGGATCGAGCTCGAGCAGCCGATAGGCGGTCCACAGCCCGGTGTATCCACCGCCGACGATGACCACCTCGGCATCGGTGCTGCCGGTCAACGGAGGATGCGGAGGCGGGTTGCCTTCATCCGCCAACGCCTCGCGGAGCCAGGGATTGCGCTCGTCGCCGGCCGGCCGCAGGGCGAGGTCGTCACCGGTCAGCAGACGCTGGTCCATGAGCGGCAATGTAGCCCAGCGCGCCTCCTCGGACGGGCTCCCGAGCGACCGCGACCGCTTGCGTCAGCGGGCTTCGCTGGCTACCCTTTCGGCTTCCCGATGACCCACGTGCCCCGACCCGAGCTGCCCCTCGGCGCGCGCCTGCTGATCACCCCACTGCTGGCCGTCGCGCTCCTGGGGACCTTCAGCGGACCTGCTGCCGCGCATGTCGAGCGCGCCGATGGCCACGACACTCGGGCGAAGCCACCGCCGACCGCGATCGGCTACGACATCTCGTACCCGCAGTGCGGCGGCAGGTACCCCGCGAATGCGGCGTTCGGCATCGTCGGCGTCAATCGCGGCATCGCCTTCAGCGCGAACCCGTGCCTGGGCGCCTCGTCCAAGGGCGCGAGCCAGCTCGCGTGGGCCGGTCCCAAAGCCCAGATGTACGCCAACACGGGCAACCCCGGCCCGCAGCTCAGCTCGCACTGGCCCAACGGACAAACCGCGCCTCGCGAATGCGCCACACCAGCCAAGCCGGACGCGGACACGGCGGACTGCGCCTACGACTACGGCTGGAACGCCGCCGCCGACTCGTACGCCAACGCCGTGGCGGCGTACGTCTCACTCGGCTGGGCCCCACCCGACTCGACGCGCACCCCGGTCGCCAACCACTGGTGGCTCGACGTCGAGACGGCCAACTCGTGGCGCGAAGACCCGTCGCTGAACGTGGCCGCGCTGCAGGGAGCGGTCGACTACCTCGCGTCCGTGGGGGCCGCGTCGGTGGGCATCTACTCGGCCCCGCGCATGTGGAGCCAGGTGGCGGGCGGGTCATCCGCCTTTGCGGACCTGCCCAGCTGGGTAGCAGGGGCGAGCACCCTGAACGGCGCGAGGAACGGCTGCGGCGGACCCGGGCTCACGGGTGGGACGATCCAGCTCACGCAGTACCTCAGCGGGTTCGACGCCGACTATCCCTGCTGATCCAGGCAGGTATCCGGGACTTGGTCGGATTCTGCTGCTTGACAGAATGATTCATAACGGCATAATGATCGGTCTCCGAACAATCATCGCTACGACTTGAAGGAGACCGATGTCCTCCACCGCGGTCGGCTCAATGACCGACCAAATCCTTGCCGAGATCGAGAACGGTCTGGCGCACCAGCGTCACAAGTGGGCCGCGCAATGCCAGGCGCACGGCCTGTCGATGACGCACTTCCATGTCCTGGCCGTCCTCGAAGCCGATGGGCCCACGCCCATGAGCCGGCTGGCCGACCAGCTCGGCGTCGCCTTCTCGAACCTGACCGGCATCATCGGCCGCATGGAGGAGCGGGGGATCGTCGAGCGCGTGCACGACGCCGATGACCGGCGTGTGGTGCTCGCGCAGCTGACCCCGATCGGGCGTGACGTCGTCCAGAAGGTCGAAGCGACGCGCCTCGAGCACATGCGGCAGCTGGTGGGTGCCTTGACCCCCAATGAGCAGCAGGCCGTTCTGGGCGCGCTCAAGACCCTCACCTCGGCGCACGGCCGACTTCACGCCCACGACCACGCTCAGCCACCCCACGACACGAACTACGAGGAGCATTTCCACTCATGACCGCACGCTCTGCCGCAGCGGTGCTCACCGACGACGCCCCGGTCCACGTCAGCAACCGCGCCAGGATCGAGATCCTTGGGGCCGTCCTGCTGGGCCTCTTCCTCTCCGCCCTCGACCAGACGATCGTGGGGCCGATCTTGCCGCGGATCGTCTCCGAGCTGCACGGAAGCGACTACTACACCTGGGTCGTCACCGCCTACCTGCTGACGAGCACTGTGACGGTGCCGATCTACGGCAAGCTCTCCGACCTGTTCGGCCGCAAGCCGATGCTGCTGGTCGGCATCGGTCTCTTCCTCTTCGGCTCGGCGCTCTCGGGCCTGAGCCAGACGATGTGGCAGCTGATCGCCTTCCGAGCGATCCAGGGACTCGGCGCCGGCGCGCTGTTCCCGATCAGCCTCGCGGTCATCGGTGACCTGTTCACGCCCCGCGAGCGCGGCAAGTACCAGGGCCTGTTCGGGGCGGTCTTCGGGATCGCCTTCCTGGTTGGCCCCGGCCTTGGCGGCACCATCACCGACAACTTCAGCTGGCACTGGGTCTTCTACGTCAACCTGCCCATCGGGCTCATCGCTATGGCCGTGATCGCCTGGCTGCTGCCGACGGTTCGGCGGCCTGACGCGGCGCGCAACATCGACTACGCGGGCGTCCTGACGTTCGCTGCCGGCATCGTACCGATCCTCATCGGCCTGACCAACGCCGAGAACGGCGATTGGGGTGCCGTTGGCGTCTGGGGCCTGCTGCTCCTTGGCGTCGCCTTCTTGGCCCTCTTCGTGTGGGTCGAGTCTCGCGCAAAGGAGCCGATGATCCCGCTTCACCTGTTCAGGATCCGCAGTTTCGCCATCTCGATGATCGCCGTGTTCACCGCGATGTTCGGCTTCTTCGGGGCGGTAGTCTTCCTGCCGCTCTGGTACCAGGTCGTGGATGGAGCCAGCGCGACTGCGTCGGGCTACAAGCTGCTGCCGTTCCTGGGCGGGCTGATCCTCAGCTCGGTGATCAGCGGCCAGGTGGTGAGCCGGACCGGCCGCTACAAGTGGCTGGCCGTCGGCGCGCTGGCCCTCGCAGCGGTCGGCGTGGGTCTGATGACGCAACTGCGGGCGGACACCCCCGACCTCACGCTTTGGATGTGGATGTTCCTGGCGGGGGTGGGGATCGGCCCCTCGATGGCGGTCTTCACGATCATCGTCCAGAACGCCGTGCCCTTCTCGGAGCTGGGGGCGGCAACCAGTGACCTCACCCTCTTCCGGCAGATCGGCGGGACTGTGGGCCTGACGCTCGCGTTCACCCTGTTCCGCAATTTCCTCAGCTGGGGCGCGATCCGGACCCAGCTGATCGGCGCCGGGGCGCCAGCACAGCTCGTGCCCGCGCAGGCACCGGCGGGCTTCGACACCGGCCAGCTGACGAACGTGGGTGGCTCTGGGCCGAGCTTCATGGGCCAGATCCCAGCGCAGTTCCAGGCGATTTTCGTGGAGGGCTTCCATAGGGCCTTCTCGATCGCGCTGGGGAACGCGATGTGGCTGGGGGTTGGAGCGCTGGCCATCGCGTCGCTGAGCGTGGCCCTCCTCCACGAGCAGCCGCTGCGCCAGCACTTTGGCGAGGCTGTTGAGCGGCCCGAAGACCGTGCCGGTCATCCGAGGGAGATCGCCGTTTCGCTCGACTGAGCCGCCGCCACCCCAGCAAACCCGAACGGGCGGGCCACGGCTCGCCCGTTTCCGAGCGGCGAAACGCCCGCATGCGTGCAGTCCGACCTCCGCAGGGCTTCGGGAGGATTGCCGAGTGAGGGTCGCACCTATACTCGTTAGATCAGGACACGGCCCAAGACCCCTCCAAGTTCTACGCCATGCTCGGACGGGCCCTCACGGACTCGAGTTTCCGCCAGCGGCTCACAAACGCAGACCGTGAAGTGCAGCGCGGAGCCTTAGTCGAAGCCGGAATCACAGGGAATGACGCGATCATCGACCAGCTGAACATGGCAATCGACGCGATTGACAAACTTGCCGGCACGGGTGGTACCTTCGCGGCCAACGTGAAGGCCGTCACCTAGACCATCAGCCGGAGCTCTGGCATGTGGCTTGAGGGTGAGCGCGCGTCCAGGAGTCGGTGGTGGGACGACATCGATCGGCTGTTTGCCGACCTGCCGCCGCCCCTCTTCCGGCAAATAAAACTCCTCGAATACGA
>VBJP01000079.1:21901-29505 GCA_005880165.1 Chloroflexota bacterium
GACGACCTTGAAGTCCGGTCCAGCGCGGCGCGGGACGCCATCGAACGGCGCCTCTGCATCGCATCACTCATGCTGGCAGCGCGCGCCGAGACGATTGAGGGCATGCGCGATCCCGGTGGGTTGACCACCGACGATCGGATCGCCCTGGTGCAGTGGCTGTCGGATCGGGCGTTGGGGGAGGTCGCTCGCCTGATTCCCCGGGAGGCGCCGTTCTGGGACGTTCAGGCCGCGATCGCCAGCGAAGACGCGGCACGCCTCGCTGCGCAATCGGACCCGGATCCCAACGCTGATCTGACGGGAGAGCCGGAGACCTTCCTCCACAGCCCGTTCGCCGCTCCCATGAAGATCGTGGCCTCGGCCGCATTGGCATCTGCCGACCGCGATGACGCGGCCGCGCGGATCCTGGAGATGCTGGACGATATGTCGCAGGCCTTTCAGATTCTGGCCGACCTCGCATCCATGCAGCACCATCTGCAGCAGGGCCAGCTCTCCTATCCGATTGTGTTCGTCGCTCGGGCAGTGCGGCTTCCTCTTCGCCCGCGCCCGAAACCCGAGGTCATCCTGGGAGCGATGGTCGCCACCGGGTCGGTGGAGGCGATTGTGGAATCGGCCGCCGCGCGGTTACGCAACGCTCAGCGAGCGGCAATCGACCTTGCGCTGCCCACGTTCGGTGCATTCCTGTCCGATGCGGAGGCCCGTCTCGACGCAAGGGTGGCCGGCCTGCGATCGGGCGCCGGACCTCGTGAGGGAGTATCACAGCGTGCGCCCCTCCTGATGCCAGCGACGCCGACGGTGCCTCAGGCGCTCGGGATGGCCGAAGGCTTTCTTCTTGCGGACCCTACGTTTCGGGAGAGCTGGGAAACGCATCGCGAGGGCATGCTCGGCCGACGCGAGGTGGCTTCCAGGTTTCCAGCTGGCCTGATTCTCGAGATCCTGTGCATGCGTGGGCTTGACGTCCGAGGGGCCATCGACGAGTTCCTGGACTTCACCGTCGCGAACGAGTTTCGCTATTACGACCACCCGCGGTCGGGCGTCGATTCGGACACCATCGGCGTCTTCCTTCGGCTCCGCCCACACGCGACGGTCGGCGGCGATTTTGATCGTTCGGCGACGCCCATCCTCGATTGTCTCGAGCGCAACGTACGAGAGGCGGGCAGCATCCCGGTCTGGATCACGCGATGCGCGGGCACCGAGCGAGCGGAATCCTCAGTCATCGCGCTCGGTGAAGCCTGCGGAACCGTAGCCGCGCATCTGCTGCTCGGGATCGTTTCCCTGTCCGACGAGCGCGGGGCCATGGTCACGATCGGCGCGCAGAGCCTTTTGGACCGTATCGGCTCGGTTGGAGTCGCAGCCAACGTGAACTACCCGTCCCTGTATGCCCTGGGCGTCTTCTTCCGGCTGGTGCAGCAGCTGGATGCGCCAAACGGGCCGGCCGCTTTGCGGGGCATCGAGCAGGCTCGTTCAGCGCTGACCACGGAACTGGAGCGAGCGGTCTCGACGAGCCCGGCGACGGCACAGGACGGGGCGCTGCTGATCCTGGCATGCCATGAGGCGAATCGCGAAGATCTCATCGATCCTGCCTGGCTCGTGCAGGTGCAAAAGCGGCAGCGATTCGATGGAAGCTGGATCGGTGAACCCTTTGCCGCCGCACCAAATCGCGGGCGATCGGTGAGCTGGTACTCGAGCACGCTCCTCACCACCGCACTGTGCTACGACGCGCTCGCACGATAGGCGACGGGGCCGGCTGCTGTGACTGATTGACAGCCGGAGTCTGATTAGGCGGTGCCGCTCCCGGATCCCGAACGGATAAGCATCCTCTCCAGCTATCTGCCCCGGGCTGTCCTTGACTACGTGGCTTCGCTGCCGACGTTGCCGTCGGAGCCTTCAGCGGAATCCTTTCCGGCGGCATTGCTGCTTATCGACATCACCGGGTTCACCCAGATCACCTCGGCGGCGATCCGACGCGGCGCGGTCGGCACGGAGCAGCTGTCGCGCTCCCTGAACACGTACCTGGGGCAGATCGCTGACCTGATCACCGATCACGGCGGCGACATCGCCAAGATCGTCGGCGACGGGCTCATCCCCGTATGGCCGGCGACCGATGACGATCTCGCGACCGTCACCCGGCGCGCTGCGGTATGCGGACTGGAGATTGCCCAACGCCTTGGCGAGCTCGAGATCGAATCCAATCTCCGCCTATCGCTGAAGGTGGGCCTGTGCGCCGGTGAGATCGACGCGACCCACGTCGGCGGCCTCGACGGCAAATGGCTCTTCCTTATCACCGGCAGCGGCGTTGCGCAGCTGTCGGTTATCGAGGGGATGCTCCAAACCGGAGACGTGATCGCATCGCCCGAGGCCTGGGACCTCGTCTCCGATCGCTTCGTTGGCCAGCGTCTGGACGCTGGTCACATCCGGCTGAGCGCGAATCGCCACGAACCCTCTCTCCGTCCGCTCCGCCCCCTCTCGCTTCCGGTCGAAAAGGAGCACTCAGTGCGGGCCTACGTCCCGGACGTCCTCCTCTCGAGACTCGACGCCGGCCAGGCAGGGTGGCTCGCCGAGTTTCGGCGAACGACAGTGGTCTTTGCCAATGTACACGGGATCGGAGATGTCACCGCCGATACGTTGCAGCTGTTGCAGGGGATCACCCAGCAGGCCCAGCGAGTCATCGGCCGCTACGGCGGCTGGCTTAAAGAGATCACCACGGACGACAAGGGGACGACGCTGGTTGCGTGCTTCGGCGTTCCGCCGTTCACGCATGACGACGACCCGGCCCGGGCCGTGGACGCCGCGGTGGCGCTCCAGGCATCGCTCCGCGATCTGCGCGTCACGGCGGGCGTAGGTGTCACGACCGGACCGACCTTCTGCGGGCCGGTCGGAAATGCGACCCGGCGCGACCTCGCGATGCTCGGTGGGCACGTCAACCTGGCCGCCCGCCTGATGCTGGCCTCTGGAGGCGACGCTGTTCTGTGCGACGCCCCCACGCACGAGACCGCACGCGGGCGGCGCGAGTTCGAGCGGCTGCCGGCGTTCGTGCTCAAGGGCATGACGAGCCCCACCGACGTCTACCGCGTGGCGACCGCCGCCGCCGCATCGATGGACCACCCGATTGTCGACCGCACCGCGGAGCGAGCGGCTGCCGGCAAGGCGATGGAGGCCTTGGTGGCGGGTGAGGGCGGCCTCGTCACGGTCGAGGGTGAGCCGGGCATCGGTAAATCACGCCTGGCAGACGAGTGGTTGCGCCAAGCCAGCGAGTACGGAGTCACGACGCTCACGGGAGCTGGCTCTGACATCGACGATTCGACGCCGTACCACGCCTGGCGCCCGATCTTCGCGGCTCTGCTTGGACTCGAGCCGATCAAGGACCCACCAACCCGCAAGGCCCGCCTGCTGGATCGGCTTGCTGCGAATGACGACGGTCTGCGGTTGTCGCCCCTTTTGGGCCCGATCCTTTCGGTTGACCTCCCTGACAACGACTCCACAGCCCAAATGACCGGCGTCGTCCGAGGGGACAACACCCGGGACCTGCTTACTGCGCTGATTGGCGAGGAGGCCTCCAAGGGACCGCTCATGCTGGTGATCGAGGATGCGCACTGGCTCGACTCGGCATCTTGGTCTTTGCTGACGCAGGTACGGCGCGAAGTGCCGGCCGTGCTGCTGCTGGTGACCATGCGCCCGACCGAGGAGGCCCCTGCCGACCCGGAGGGAATCCTGTCGGTAACGCCGACGAGGCTGCGTCTTGCGCCGCTGTCCCCGCAGGACGCGGTGACGCTGGCCGCCGAGCGGACCGGAGCCGCCGAGCTGGCAGCGCCTGTCGCTGCGCTCGTCCGGGAACGCGCCGAGGGCAATCCGCTGTTCATCGAACAGCTTACCTACGCGATGCGCGACGCCGGGCGGATCGTGGTGGATCACGGCCTGCTCCGCCCTGCGGCAGGCGCCGAGACGCTCGACAGCGCGCCCATCCCGGACACGGTCCAGCGGGTCATCACCGCACGCCTCGATCACCTGTCGCCCGGGCAGGCAATGACGCTCAAAGTCGCCAGCGTCATCGGCCCCCGGTTCGCCCTGCGCACGTTGCGGGACATCTACCCACTGCCGGACGACGTTGGGGGGCTCCTCGAGCATCTCCAGGCGCTGACTCGCCTTGATCTCGTCGCTCCAGTCACCCCAGCGCCCGAACCCACCTACGAGTTCCGACACAAGATCACACAAGAGGTCGCCTACGAGCTGATGCCCCCGGGGCAGTCAAAGGACCTCCATCGAGCTCTCGCGGAGTGGTATGAGCGGTCGTATGCCGAGGACCTCTCGCCCTTCCACGCCTTTCTCGCATACCACTGGCGCAAAGCGGACGTTCCCGCACGTGCGGTCGACCATCTCGAGCTGGCCGGCGTCCAGGCCCTCCGGACCTTTGCAAACGACGAGGCGATTGGATTCCTGGAGCAAGCCATCTCTCTTGATGCGGAGACCTCATCGGAACCGAACAGCAGCTCCCGCAAGGCACGCTGGCATCTGCAGGCTGGTGACGCATTCGTCCAACTCTCCAGATACCGCGAGGGACGTGACCATCTCGAGGTCGGCCTACGGCTGATGAGACGGACCGCACCCGCGAGCGGTCGGCAGCAGGTCGCCTCACTCATCGCGGAGTTGGTGCGCCAGGGATTGCGCCGGGCCGGCCTGATTCAACGAGTCCGAGCGCTGACCAATGCGGAACGCGATGAGCTTGTGGCGGTCAGCCGCGCCTACGAGCGGTTGGCCGAGGCCGCCTTCTACGGTGGCGAGCCACTGCTCGCGCTGTACTGTGCGATCCACATCCTCAACGTGGCGGAGGCATCCGAGAGCCCACCTGAGATCGCTCGAGGCCTCGCAGGCACCGGAGCATTGCTGGGGCTCGTCCCGTGGCCGCGGGTGGCGGAGTCGTACGTGCGCCGCGCCCTCGCGGAGTTGGGGCGTGTCGAGGACCTGACGACCCACGAGATCGTTGGAATCGTGGTGGGGTTCTACTACGTAGGTGTCGGCACCTGGGACGCCGCGCGCGAGCAATTTCGAACGGTGCGGAAGATCGCTCGACGCCTTGGAGATCGACGGCGCGTGGAGGATTCACTCTCAAACGGGATGGAGCTCGAGACGGTGCAGGGGTCCTTTGCGGCCGGTGCCCAGCTTGCGGACGAGCTGATCGCCACCGCCTCCGCGCGCAACGATCGTCGCTTCCATGCGGAGGGCCTGGTGGGGAAGGGCTACTGCGCGCTTCAGATGGGGGATGCGGATACCGCGCTGCAGTCATGCACTGACTTCCGCCAGATCGTTGCCGACGAGTCCTACCTGACCGATGAGCTGCGCACCAAGTCGCAGGGCCTGCTCGCGCTCATCCACCTCAGCCGCGGGGATTGGGCGCAGGCGCGCGCTGCCAGCGACGAAGCCATGCGCCTGACCCAGGAACGGCCGACGTATGCCGGTACCTTCATCGGCTATGTGGGGCCAGCCGAGGTGTACCTCGAAGCATGGGAGCGCGACCAGCCCTTCCGCGATGAGCCCCGGCGCGCGGCGGAGGCACTCGCCCGCATGAAGCGATTCGCCGGCGTCTTTCCGGTGGGACGTCCGCGCTGGGCCACCCTCGAGGGACGCCGCTCGTGGCTCGCGGGTCGGAGGGGTCGGGCCCTTCGCCTGTGGCGCAGCGCGCTAGCGACTGCCACGAAGCTGGACATGCCGTACGAGCAGGGCCTGGCCCAGTACGAGATGGGTCGTCATCTCGACGCGGACGACCCGGATCGCGCGGTCCATCTCGACAACGCACGCGAGATCTTCGGCCGCATCCAGGCGGCGCGTGCGCTGGCGGACGTCGATCGTGCCGCGGAGCGAGACTCGGTTACCGCCTGAGGTGCCTGCACGATGAAGGCCGCGATCGATCTCGACCCCTACCCGGCTCCGCTCAAGACGCTGACGCGCGACGCGGCCCTGCGGCTGATCGGCCGGCTCAAGAGCAACGCGCCGGTCTTGGGGAAGCACGCCGACGAATGGATGCGAGCGCTCGCCGGAGATGCTTCCCCCGAGGGGTATTTCCTACATCCGCAGGCCTTTCCGGCGGTCTTGCTTCCCTGGTTCCTGGAGGCGGCCATCCGGCGTCAGCCGTCCCGCTCCTTCCAGCGAGACGTGGTCTATTCGACCGTCGCCGGCTACTACTTCGTGCGCCTGACCGACGACCTGATGGACGGCGAGGCGGTTGCCCCTCCAGTCGTGCCGCTCCTCATCGTGCTCCACGCCGAGTTCGAGCAGACCTTCCATCGCTACTTCCCCGCGGGGCACGCGTTCTGGGATGTCCTGGCCCGCAGCTCGTACCAGGCGGCGGAGACCGCCTCCCGGGACGCCGGGCAGCGGCGCATCACCCGCGAGCATTTCCTCGCCAGCAGCGCGCGCAAGGTGGCCGGCGCCAAGATCCCGATCGCGGCCGTCTGTCATCGGTACGACAGGTCCGATCTCGTCGCGCCGTGGTCGGCCTTCGTGGACCTGCTGGGACGCTGGCACCAGATGCTGAATGACATGCTCGGCTGGAGCCGCGACCTCCAGCGGGGGACGGCCACCTACTTTCTGACCGAGGCGGCGGCTCACGCCGGCTCCGGCGCCTCCATTGCGGAGTGGGTGATCAGCGAGGGTTACGCCTGGGGCATGAACGAGTTGGGGCCGTGGATGGCCGATCTCCAGGCCGCCGCTCGCGCCCTCGACAGCCCGGATCTCCTCGCGTACCTCGAAGGACGGGAGCGCGACCTGCTCGGCGCCTGGGAGGACCTCCGCGGCGAGATGGCGCCGCTTCGGCGGCTCGCCCAATCCCTCCGCTAGGCGGAGTCATCGGCGCGCGTCGAACTGCGTGATCCAGCCCCAGATGGTGATGGCCGCCAGCACCACTCCCGGCAGCAGCAGCCACGGGCCGTAGACCAGCCCCAGCCCGATCATGGCCGCCGCGGCGCCCGCGATGAGCGGCCAGATGCTGCCAACCGGGATCGGTTCAAGCCCGCCTGCGAGGGGCTCCCCGGCCGGGCCGCGGGGCTCGGCGAATCCCACCAGCCGCGCGACGGCGGACCCGGCACGCCGCAAGGCGCCACCTGCACCGCCACTCCGTCCGCCGCGAGTGGCCCGCACGCCGGTAAAGAAGACGACCACCACCAGTCCGGTCGCCACGGCGACGAACGCGAGCATCACGCTGCCGGCCCACTCGTAGCTGACGATCCAGTACAGCACGCCAATGACCGCGGTATAGGCCGCGGTGCGCAGGAAGAATCGAAGCTCCTCAGCCAAGGTCCATCTCCTGGTCCGCCGCCGGGTCCGCGGGGACCTCCACCTCGGCCGGATCGCGCCGAGCCGGCCCGCGCCCCGCTGCCTCGCGAGCGTCGAAGACCGGGCGCTCGGAGCGGATGGGCGGGAGCGCGCTGAAGTTGTGGTGCGGAGGCGGCGAGCTGGTGGCCCACTCCAGCGAGTAGCCGCCCCACGGATCATCCGGCGCCACCGCACCGCGACCGAGGAAGACGGACGAGATCACGTTCCAGGCCAGGACCAGGATCGAGACGGCCAGGATCGCCGATCCGCCGCTGATGACCACGTTCAGCAGGGTCCAGCCG
>VBJP01000080.1 GCA_005880165.1 Chloroflexota bacterium
GGATGGATCCGGCGCGCTGATGTGGAAGGCATCCCCGGTGAGCGCGCCGCCTGCGACCTCCGCGACGATCGTGGCGCCACGGCCTTCCGCGTGCTCTGCTGACTCGATGACCAGCACGGCGGCGGCCTCTCCGAAGACGAAGCCGTCGCGGCCCGCGTCGAACGGGCGCGAGGCCTTCTCTGGCTCGGCGTTGCGCTTGGAGAGGGCGCCCATGTTCGCGAGCGCCGCGAAGGCGACGGGCAGGATGGCGGACTCCGTTCCGCCGGCAATGGCCACCTCGACGTCGCCGTGCTCGATCAGGCGCTGCGCCTCCACGAAGGCCTGGACACCGGACGCACAGGCCGCGACGCTGGTGATCACCGGACCCCGCAGCTTGTTCTGAATGCTGATCTGGCAGGCGGCCATGGAGGGGGAGAGCATCGGCACCATGAAGGGGCTGACGCGCTTGCCGCCCTGCTCCAGGAAGACGCGCTCGCCAGCAACCACGTCGCCGATCCCGCCGCCGCCGGTATTCACGATCACGGCGATGTCGTCGCGGTTGGCGTCGCTGATCTCCAGGCCGGCGTCGGCGATGGCCTGGGCCGCCGAGGCGACGGCGATCTGGCTGAATCGGCTCATGCGGCGTGCCTGCTTGAAGTCCATCCAGGTCGCCGGGTCGAAGCCCTTGATCTCGGCGGCGATCTGCACCTCCTCTGCAGACGGGTCGTAGGAGGCGATGCGGGCGACGCCGCTGACGCCGCCGGTCAGGTTGGTCCAGAACGTGTCGACGTCATTTCCGATGGGCGTCATGGCGCCCATTCCGGTGACGACAGCACGGCGCCGATCCTCGCGACCCATGCCGGCCAGATCAGTCCCCCCAGCGACGGAGGATGACCGTGCTGTTGTGACCTCCGAGCCCCATCGAGTTCGAGAGGGCCACTCGAACGTCGGCGGCGCGCGCCTGGTTGGGGACGTAGTCGAGGGTCAGGTCCGGATCCGGATGCCGCAGGTTGATGGTGGGCGGGATGCAGCCGGTCTCCAGGACCTTGGCGCATACGAATCCTTCGAAGGCGCCCGCGGCTCCCATCATGTGGCCGGTCATGCTCTTGGTGGAGCTAATGGCCAGCTTGCGGGAATGGTCCCCAAAGACCGATTCGATCGCGACCGACTCGTACTTGTCGTTGAGCGGCGTGCTGGTGCCGTGCGCGTTGATGTAGCCGACCTCTTCAGGACCGATGGCGGCGCGTTCGAGCGCCGCGCGCATCGCCCGCTGGTTGCCCTCCCCGCGCTCAGCGGGAGCCGCCATGTGGAACGCGTCTGAGCTGGACCCGTAACCGATTACCTCGGCGATCGGCGTCGCGCCGCGAGCGTTCGCATGCTCGGCCTCCTCGAGGACCAGCACCGCGCACCCCTCCGAGACCACGAACCCGTTGCGCGTCGCGTCGAACGGGCGACTGGCGATGGCCGGGTTGTACTCACCGCTGTCGGGATCGATCGGCGTTCCGAGCGCCTTCATCTGGCTGAATCCAGCCAGCGCGATGGGCACCACCACGGCCTCCGTGCCCGCCCCCAGCATGAGGTCCGCCTGCCCGCGCACGATGGCCTCCATGGCCTCGCCGATGGCGTGGCCTCCGGTGGCGCAGGCGCTCACCACGGCCATATTGGGGCCGCGCAGCCCGTACCGGATGGCGACCATGCCCGACGCGGCATCCGGGATCATGTTCGGTAGCAGGAACGGCGAGACGCGATCGACGCCGCGCTCGTTCAATGTCTTGATCCCGTCGCTGATCAGCCCGATCCCCCCGATCCCTGTCCCGATCACCATGCCGAAGCGATCACGGTCCGCCTGGGATGGGTCAAGGCCGTCGCCGTTGAGCAGGCCGGCATCGCGCAGCGCCTCACCGCTGGCGGCGACCGCGAAATGCGTATTGCGGTCATGGCGACGAGCGTCCTTGGGATCCATGTGCTGGGCGACGTCGAAGCCCTTCACCTCGCCGGCGACGTGGACGTCGTACCCGGCCGTATCGAAGAGGGTGATGTCGGTGATGCCGGAGCGCCCGCCGACGAGGGCGTCCCATGCGACGTCGGCGCCGATCCCGACCGGCGAGACGACGCCAAGGCCGGTGACCACCACCCGCCGTGGGCTCACGCGCTGGCCTCGTCCTGGCGACCGGGCAGCCAAAGGCGGCTGTCGCGAGCGTCGGTCACGTGCACCTCGGCCTCGGGGCTGATGCGCTTGATCAGGCCGGAGAGGACGCGCCCGGGGCCGACCTCGACGAAGTCGGTGACGCCGTCGGCCACCGTGCGGCGCACCGTCGCCGTCCACTGCACCCCGTGGACGAGGTGCTCGCTCAGCTCCGTGCGCAGGCCATCTGCGGTGCGGATCACCGAGCCGTGCACGTTGCCGAGCATCGGCACCGCGGGGTCGCGGAACGGCACGCGGGCGAGGATCTTCGCGAATTCGTCGCGCGCCCGCCGCATGAGCGGCGAGTGGCTGGCGACGCTGACCGTCAGCTGCACCGCCCGGCGGGCGCCGACCGTCTTGCTCATCTCCAGCGCGAAGACCAGCGCCGGAATCACGCCGGAGAGCACGATCTGCCCCGGTGCGTTGGCGTTGGCCACAGCGATCTCGCCGTGTTCCCTGGCCTGCTCAACGATCTCGTGCACCTGCTCGTCGGAGAGGCCGATCACGGCGCCCATCCCGCCCTCGATCCCGCGCTCCTGCATGATCCGGCCGCGCTCGCGCACGAGGCGCAGGGCCGTCTCGAAGTCGATGGCCTCGGCGGCGACCGCCGCCGCGTACTGGCCGGCGGAATGGCCGGCGACCTCGAGCGGCATGAGCTCGACGCCCTCCCGCGCCGCTTCCGCGCGGAGCGCCTCCAGGTAGGCCATCGAGGTGGCCAGGATCGCCGGCTGTGCGTTCACGGTGCGGTCCAGCTCCTCCGCCGGGCCATCGAGGATCAGCCTCGAAAGTGGGAAGCCCAGCGCCGCATCGGCGCGCTCGAGCACCGCGGCCGCAGCGGGCGAGCGCTGGACGACATCGGCGCCCATGCCAACGTATTGGGATCCCTGGCCGGGGAAGACGAATGCGTGTCGGCGAATCACGGCGGCGCTCGCCGGCAGGCCGCCATCGGTCTCGTCGGTCATACCTGGATTCGTGAGCGTGGAATGACCCCGAGTATAGCCGAGCACGCTCGTCGAACGGCCTCCGGGAAGGCCATTTGGCTCGTGCCCCAGGGGACGGCAGCGCCATTGAGCGAAATGCTGCCCAAGGGGCAGCAGCGCCATTGAGCGAAATGCTGCACCAGCGCCGATTCCGCTCGATTGGCGCCCGGCGAGCAGCCATACGTGATCCGGCAGCGCCGTTCGATCCGATAAGGCGCCGCTGCAGTACCCCGCCTAATGCCCCCAAAAATCCCAGACGGCAGCCCGGGGATCAGGCAGACACGAAGCCGCGGACCACCTCGTGCAGAACCGGCAGCCCGAAGCGGAGGGCGCTCACCGGGACCCGCTCGTCGTGCCCGTGGAAGAGGGAAAGGAAAGGCACGTCCGGGTCGAGCCGTAGCGGCGCGAATCCGTAGGTGGGGATGCCAAGCAGCGCGAGCGCCTTGGCATCAGTGCCGGGGGTGATCATCATCGGCGCCGGCTCCCCGTCCGGGTCCGCGCGCCCCAGCGCAGCGACCATCAGCTGCACGATCTCCGCGTCCGCCGGCCAGGTGATGGGTGGCAGGGTGAGCACCGCCTCTACCCGGACGTCAGAGCCAGCCACCCCGGTGAGATGCTCCAGCAGCGCCAACTGATCGGTGTCGGGCAGCGTCCGCACGTCGACCTCCGCCTGGCCGAAGCCCGGGATGACGTTCATCTTCTGCCCAACGCGGATGACGGTTGGCGTCACCGTGTCGCGCAGCATGGCGTCCAGGGATCGACGCAGGACGGGATCGGCGGTCGCGCGCTCCAGCTCGGCGCGGAGCCGCTCCTCGTCGCCCCGCTTGGCGGCCTCGGCAACGCCGTCCAGCCCGAGCGCGTCCAGGAAATCTCGCACCACGCGCGTGAGTCGGGCCGGATGGGCTTCCGCCGCCAGGCGAGCCACGGCCGCAGCCAGCTTGACGGCAGCGTTGTCGGGGTGCGGCATGCTGCCGTGGCCGGTGGTGCCGGTCGCGGTCAACCGGGTCCAGATGATGCCCTTCTCGGCCACCTGGATGGTGTAGACCCTCCGCGAGCCAACCGTCGTGGAATAGCCACCCACCTCGTTCAGGGCCGCTGCCGCTGGACGGCCATCACGGCCGCGGAACACATCCGGCCGCCGCTCAACCCAGTGCCGCGCGCCGAACAGGCCCCCGGCCTCCTCGTCGGCGACGGCCGCGAAGATCACGTCCCGGCTACGCTCCCCACCCTCTCGGGCCAGCGCCAGCATCACGCCCAGCTCCATGGCCACCATGTCCTTCATGTCGACGGCGCCGCGGCCCCAGACGACACCCTCGACCAGCTCCCCGCCGAACGGGTCGCGGGACCACGGGTCGGCCTCGACCGGCACCACGTCGAGGTGCGAGAGCAGCACCAGCGGTGGCTGCGGATCGGGCACGGTCGCCGACAGGCGGGCAAAACAGCTGCCTCGGCCAGGCTCGGATTCGAGGACCTCCGCACTGATACCGGCGCCGGAAAGGATCTCGGCGCAGTAGCGGGCGGCTGCCGTCTCGCCACCGCGCGGGTCACGTCCGGCGGCCAGCACCGGCCCGCCATCGGGCGGGTTGACACTAGGAATGCGAATCAGCGCCCGCAGGTACTCGACGACCTCGTCCGTGGCGCGCTCCCAATCGGTGCGGGCCGCGCCAACCTCGGCGCTCACCCGGTGCCCTGGTTGGCGAGGCTCCCCGTCCGCATGGCGCGCGAGGCGCCGAAGGCCGTCGCTTCCCGTCGAGCCCGCACCAGCCGCGCCAGCGGCAGCTCGGCGCCCAGCAGGAGGAGGGCGACCACAAGCAGCATCGGTACCTGGGGGACCAGTCCAAGCACGATCAGCGCGGTCAGGAAGAAGCAGTGGATCGCGATGCGGCTGGTGGATGCAACCCGGAGGTCGAGCATCGCCATCCGCTCCCCGTTGGCTGGGGCGCGGTCCGGACTCCAGACCCCGTACGCGGCGAGCACCGCAAAGATCGCGAGCGACACCCCGAAGAGCCAGAGGCCGCCTCCCGGAGCCGGGTCGACCACTGGCCGGAGGTAGGCGAAGGGCATCATGCCGACAAGCAGGATGACGTAGGCCGGGATGGGCACCAGCAGCTGCAGCCACTCGCGGACGGGGCGCCCAGGTGCGGTGTCCCGCACCCATCGGCTCATCAGCGAGAAGGCCAGCGTCACCCACAGCCAGGCATTGAAGTTCCCCGCCGGCACGCCGAACCAGCCCTGCGATGGACCGATGCCTCGCCAGGTCCAGAGTCCCACGCGGATGGCGATGGCATCGAACGCGAGATCCAGGCTGATGGCGAGGATGGCGTCCACGAATGGGGCGTACCGGCGGCGCACGCCGAGCGCATCGGTGATGCGCATGGCGCCGGCGATGATCAGCGCCCAGGTCAGACCGATAACGATGGGCGCGCGGTCGATGGTCAGCAGGAAGTGCGGCGAGTAGTGGTACGTCTCGAAGATGAGCTGGTCGCCTTCCTCGAGGAGGATGCCGAAGGCCGCGGCCGAGAGGAGCTCGAGGAAGGGAAGCCGCCCGCGCCGCAGCGCGGCTATGGCGGCCCACACGAAGAAGGTGGCGGCGCCGAGCTCGAGGACGATGTAGAGGGGATCGAGGGGCATCGGTCGGGATGATACGAGACTGCCGCCGTCGACCACTTCGAGGCCCTTCCGCAAACATGCGTCTTGACATGAGCCAGTATTGGGCCACATACTCGCTATGTCACGGTAGCAGGTTAGGCTCGCGATGCGTGCGAAAGCGACGCCGGCCGAATGGCAGCTCCGACTGTTGGGAGGTGCCGTGGGAGCAATGGCCAGCGCGGCGACCGCCCTGGTTACCGCGCCGACACTCTTCGGCTTCGTGATTGGCCTGGCCGGCATCCCGATCGGCGCGCTAATCGGCCTGTGCTACGCGTTAGAGCTTCTGGCGCAGCCGGCCGAGGCCCCGATCCCTGGCTCCATCCTGGGGCTCGCGATGGTCCTGGGCACCGTGTTCGTCGCGATGCTCATTGCTGTGTCTCAGTCCCACGGAGCCTCGCCGTTCGAGGTCCTCGAGTTCGGGTACCTGGCGACCATCGGGCTCGGCGTCGTGAGCCTCCTCGTTGGGGTGGGCATCGTGAGTCTCGCGACACACTGGTCGGTCGCCATTGGTCGTCGCCTGGCGCCACGAGCGCCGATCCTGTGGATCCCATCCGCTGCGGTGCTGGCTGCCGTCGCCGCCGGTACCGTGCAAGTCGTGCTCCTGGCCCTTCGAGTGGATGGCGACCTCGTCGTCCAGGCCTCGCGGTTGGGGCAGCCGTAATCCGGGGCAGACAGCCCCGGAAGCCAGGGGTGCCAACCAAAAGGAACGTGGGAGCGACGTAGAATCGGAACGATGACCACCCAAGTTGGCGCACCCACCGTTCCGATATACCTCGCCGGCGAGTTCGCCGAGGCCGGAGCACCGCTCGAGGTGCGCAACCCGGCGAGCGGCGAGCTGGTGGCGACGACCTTTCAGGCGGGACCGGCTGAGCTCGAGCGGGCAACGGTGGCCGCGGTCGAGGCATTCGGGCGCACCCGACGCCTCGCCAGCTACGAGCGCCGAGATGCGCTGGCGCACGTCGCGGAGCGCATCGGCCAGGATGCGGACGAGCTCGCCGAGCTGCTGACCCGCGAATCCGGCAAGCCCATCCGCGATGCTCGCGGCGAGGTGGCGCGCGCGTCACTCACGTTCCGGACGGCCGGTGAGGAGGCGCTGCGGATCACCGGCGAGTGGATGCCCCTCGACTGGAACGCGGCGAACAAGGGACGCAGCGGCATCTGGCGGCGCTACCCGATCGGCCCTGTGGCGGGGATCAGCCCCTTCAACTTCCCGCTCAACCTGGCGGCGCACAAGGTCGCGCCGGCCATCGCGGCTGGCTGCTCGATCGTGCTGAAGCCCCCGTCCAAGGACCCGCTGGTGATGCTGCGCGTGGCCGGCTACCTCGACGAGACCGACCTGCCCAAGGGCGCGGTCAGCATCCTGCCCATGGACCGCCCCACCGGTGACGCCCTCGTGGGCGACGAGCGGTTCAAGCTCCTGACGTTCACCGGGTCACCGTCGGTCGGCTGGAAGATGAAGGCCGAGGCCGGCAAGAAGAAGGTCGTTCTCGAGCTGGGTGGCAATGCGGGGGCGATCGTCGACGAGACGGCCGATCTCGAGTGGGCGGTGGCACGCCTGGTGTACGGCTCGTTCGCCTACGCCGGGCAGGTCTGCATCAGCGTGCAGCGCATCTACGTGGTCGCATCGATCTACGAGGAGTTCGAGCGACGCTTCATCGAGAAGGTCCGCGACGTGAAGGCGGGAGATCCGCTCGATCCAGATACCAACCTGGGACCGATGGTCGACGCCAGGGCCGTGGCGCGCACCGATGAGTGGGTCCGCGAAGCGCTCGCCGGCGGCGCCCGGGCGCTGACGGGTGGCAAGCCGGACGGGCAGTTCTATCCACCCACCGTCCTCGTCGACGTGCCGCGAGACGCGCGGGTGTGTGGCGAGGAGGTCTTCGCCCCAGTCGTCAACCTGTTCGCCGTTCCGGACTTCCCGTCGGCGATCGACGAGATCAACAACGCCCGCTTCGGGCTGCAGTGCGGGCTTTTCACGAACGACCTCGAGCGGACGCTGCTGGCCCACGACGAGCTGGAGGTCGGCGGAGTGATCGTCAACGACGTCCCCACCTGGCGGATCGACCCGATGCCATACGGCGGTGTGAAGGACTCCGGCCTGGGGCGCGAGGGACTGCGCTGGTCGATCGAGGACATGACCGAGACGCGGCTTCTCGCCTTCGCCCGTCCGCTGTAGTCACCCTCGCCATGACTTCGGCAGCCCTGGTTCGTCAGCCTGGTTTTGAACGCACCTGCACATCTCCGTCGACTCGTGCACGGGACGCAACAGGGTGAGGCCCGGGAAGACTCGGATCCCGGCGGAGGCCGGCCTGTGGACCTGACCGCGATACGTTTCGTCAAGGTCCTGCCGGCGGATCAGCTGCGGGACGGTGAGCTGCTGCCGGTGGAGATCGACGGGACCCCGGTCGTCCTCGTCCGTCACCGCGGTGAGTTCTTCGCGACCGCCAACAACTGCACCCACCAGGACTACCCGCTCTCCGAGGCGGGCTTCGATGCCCGGGATGGCGTTCTCGTCTGCGCATGGCACCAGGCCTGCTTCGATGTGCGAACCGGGGCGGCGGTGCTGCCGCCGGCAACCGAGCCGGTCGAGACCTTTGCGACCCGGGTCGACGCCGATGGATGGGTCCAGATCGCCCTCAGCGGGAGCCTCGCGCGCTAGCCGGCTCCGGCCTCCGCTGTGACCGGATGCATCGGCTATCCTCGCCGGCGGTGGCGATCGCGGCCCTTCCCTATGTCAACTGGATCTTCTGGGCGGCGCTGGCCGCCGGTTCCCTGCTGGTGGTGGGGGTCACCGAGCTGATGGGCGGGACGACCCGCGGCTATCGGCTCTTCATGGCTGGAATGGTCGCCGTCTGCGCAGCGGTGCTCCTCGCTTCGGAGCTGAACCTACCGTCCGGTGTGCCTGCCGCGCGGACGGCGGACGTGCGGCGCACCCTGGTCTGGCTCTTCGCGGGGACGACGCTCGTCTACCTGGTCGCGTCGATTGCGAACTGGCCGCGCGCCGGGCTGGCGGTGCTTGCCGGCCTCATCGGTCTGGCCGCCATGGTGAGCCTGGCGGTTGCGGGTGGATCCGCCAGCGGCGGGCTGTTTGCCATCCAGCTGGTGCTGGCGGCCGCGGCGCTCGGTTCGGTTGCCGCCTCGATGCTGCTCGGCCACTGGTACCTGGTCACCCCCAGCCTCTCCCCCCGACCACTGCGCCGCATGGTCTGGTGGCTGGTCGGAACGCTCGCTGCCCAGGCGCTGGCCTTCGGGGTGGCGGTGGCCACCATTCCCGGCGAAGCGCTCTCGGGACCGATGGGCTGGCTCACCTGGCTGCGGCTGGGGGCCGGCACGCTGCTGCCCATCGGCATCGGACTGCTCGCAATCCTGGCCTCGCGCGCCGCGAGCCTGCAGGCCTCGACGGGCCTGCTGTACATCGGCCTGGCACTGGTGATGGCCGGCTCGATCGCCGGCGCGAGCATCACGTACTTGACCGGCGTCCCCGTCTGAGCCGGGCGATGGTCGTGCTGGTGCGCTGCTTCGCCGTCCTGCGCGAGCTGAGCGCCGACCGCTCCGAGCTCGCGCTGGCCGATGGCGCATCGATCGACGATGCGTGGGGCGCCCTAACAGACCGCTATCCGGCCCTGTCGCCCCACCGTCCCTACGTGCGCGCCGCGCGCAACGGCGCATATGCCGCGTGGGAAGAGGCGCTGGTCGATGGGGACGAGGTCGCGTTCCTGCCGCCGGTGAGCGGGGGAGCCACCCGGACCGCGATCGTGGAGGGACCTATCGACGAGCGCGCCGTGGAGGTTGACCTTGCCGCTGCCGGCCACGGCGCGGTGGTGACCTTCGTGGGTCGTGCCCGGAACCGTTCCGACGAAGACCGGGAGGTGCTCGAGCTCGAGTACGAGGCCTACGGGCCGATGGCGGAGCGGGTGCTGGCCGAGATCGCCTCCGAGGCGGCCGAGCGCTGGGGAGCCTCGGTCGGCGTGGTCCACCGAATCGGGCGCGTACCGATCGGAGAGGCATCAGTCGTCATCGCTTGCTCAGCGCCCCACCGCGATGCCGCCTACCAGGCGAGCCGCCAAGTCATCGAGGCGATCAAGGAGCGGCTCCCGATCTGGAAGCGCGAACGCTTCAGCGACGGGAGCGAGTGGAAGCGACCCGGCGCCTGACGGGTCAGGCGGGGCCTGGGAATGTCGCCAGCCAGTCCCTTGCCTCTCGCGCTGACCGCAGCCGGATGGTGGTGATCTGCGGGCGGGCGGCAAGGAGGGCCGGGTACTCGCGACGGCGACGGCGGTAGGTGCCCAGGATCCACCACAGCAGGGAGTCACGGCCGAACAGGAACCCGAGCCGTTCGCGATTCCCGGACCACAGCTCCTGGCGGGTCGTGAGGCGTCGAACGGTGCGCGTCGCGTACCGGGCCAGGATCGTGGGCAGCGGAAGGTCTAGCCAGACGACCGTGTCAGCCCGGGCCCAGACGAGATCGCGAACGGCCGAGTAGTTCCCGTCGACGACCCACGTCTCGCCCCCGATCGCAGACCGGACCCGCTCTCGCATCACCTCGTTGGGCGCCTCCGCCCAGTTCGGCCCCCAGTGGAGTGCGTCGAGCTCGATGTATGGGAAGCTCAGCCGCTCGGCGAGCGCGATGGCGAGCGTTCTCTTGCCTGAGGAGCTGGTGCCGACCACGTTGACGCGGCGCATGGATCAGCGATGGTACCCGGGCCGACCGGGCCCAGGCCCGGTTGGCAGCGCCGGCAGGCCCGTGCACAATGCCCGACGAATGACGAGCCAGGACCCGAGCGAGGTTCGCTGTCCGGCGTGTGGTCGCGTCACGCCGCTCGCTCCCTACTGCACGCATTGCGGCGCCGTCGTGCCGGCGGGCGCCGCCGGCGCCCGACCGCATGCCCTGGACCGCGCCGAGCTCGAGCGCCGCATCCGTGAGCGACGCGGCGATGGGCCCTTCCGGCGAGGGGAAGACGAGGGAGAGGGCCGTCCTCGGCCCTCCGCAGGCCGCCTCGGAGCGTTCGTCTCGGAACCCGCCGATGAGCTGGCTCGTCATGAGCCGCCCGCCCTCGAGGAACAGCCCAGGGTCGACTTTTTTGATGAGCGCGCGGCTCGGCGGGCGGGCGAGGGCCAGGCCTGGGGATCACCGCCACCGGCTCGGTTCGTGCCTCCGGGTGCGGGCGGCATTCCGGGTGCGGCGCTCCCGCCCGAGCGCGTCGACTGGCCTTCGCGGGACCTGGTGGCGGAGCCGTCGAACGAAGCGATCGCCGCTGCTCCCGTGCCCCAGCCCTACCAGCCGGCAACCCCGTACGTCCCCGAGCACGCGTACCAGCCGGCCGACCTCCACGAGCCCGAGCCACCCTACCGTCCGGGAGGCGGAACCGCGTACCAGCCCGCACCGCCGTACGAGCCGGGCGACGACGGTGACGCCGGAGCCGACGCGCCCGGCTGGACGGGCTATGGCGATGAGCCACCCCGACGTGGGACAGGAACCCTCGCCATCCTGGGATTCCTGGTGCTCGGCCTGGCGGCACTTCTGGGGGGCGCATTCCTCTTCGCTGCCATGAATGCTCCGGCCCCCCTCTCGCAGCAGGTGGCAAGCGCTTCAGCCACCTCCAGCGCGGCGGCCCACGAAACCACCAGCGCGAGTCCGACGCATACCCAGACGCCCTCCCAAGCGGCGACACCCAGTGGAGGGCCGATTGACGATTTCAGCGCCAAGGTCGAGCCCTGCGCCAGCAGCAGGATGGGCTTTTCCGGGTGCGTCGACGACGGCACGCGGCTGAGCGGCAACCAGGTCTGGGTCTGGGTCGGGTTCAAGAACGGGCAGGCGTCGACGGTCATCGGCGTCACCATCGTCAGTCAGGCCACCAAGGCCGCCGTCGGCGATGGGAGCCTGGAGCTCGATCAGTTGATCGGCTGCGATC
>VBJP01000239.1 GCA_005880165.1 Chloroflexota bacterium
GGCCTGGCATCCCGAGTTCGCAGACGCCAACAACGACGGGTACGTGGACCTCTTCGTCTCGAAGGGCAACGTGGAGCAGCAGCCGGACTACGCACAACGCGACCCGAGCAACCTGTTCCTGGGTCTGCCGGACGGCAGGTTCCGCGAGGTCGCCGACCTCGCCGGAATCCTGAGCTTCGACCGCGGCCGTGGCGCCGCGCTTGCCGACTTCAACCTGGATGGTTTGCTGGACCTCGTGGAGGTCAATTACCGGACGCCGACCCGGATCTGGAGAAACATTGGCGCCGGGAGCGCGGATCGACCCGCGCCCATGGGCAATTGGATCGCGCTTCGTCTAACCCAGCCGGGGTCGAACCGCGACGCGATCGGCGCCTGGGTGGAGGTCCGCACCGACGATCGGGTCGTCCAGCGGGAGGTCACCGTCGGGGGCGGGCACGCCGGCGGGCAGCTCGGCTGGCTCCATTTCGGCCTCGGCCAGCCAGACCACGCCGATGTTCGCATTCAATGGCCGGATGGGACGAAAAGCGCTTGGATGCCGATGACGGCCAACGCCTTCGGAACCATCGAGCGAGGCGCGGCGACCATCCAGCCGTGGGCGCCCGGCCGCGGATGAGCGAGGGAAGATGACGCGATGAACCCTGCATCGAGACGCCGGATCGCGATCGGCGCACTCCTGGCCTTGGCGGTCGGGGTTGGCAGCATTCTCGCGATCGTCCGACCCTGGCAATCGGCACCCGATTGCCAGCCGGGTCCGGCGCACCCGGGGTGGTCGGTGGCCAGGACGTGGGACGAGGCGCTCCTCAACGCCATCCGACGCGCCCTTCCCAACCCGCCGGTCCACGCGCGGAACCTGTTCCACCTCTCGGTGGCCATGTGGGACGCCTGGGCGGCCTACGACGAACGGGCGGACGGCTATCTCACCACGCAAAAGGTGACCGGGCAGGACGTGACCGCAGCCCGGAACGAGGCGATCAGCTATGCCGCCTACCGCGTGCTCGGAAGCCGCTTCAAGAAATCCGTAGGGGCGTCGGATTCTCTGCTCGAGTTCGACGAGGTCATGGAGTCACTCTGCTATCCCACCGACAACCAGACAACGAGCGGGGACTCGCCGGCGGCGGTCGGCAACCGCGTCGCCAAGGCGATCCTGGCCTACGGCTTGACCGACGGATCTAACGAGGCCGGCGGCTACGCGGACCCCAGCTACCACCCGGTCAACCCGCCGCTGGTGGTCAAGAACCCCGGCACCAAGCTGTCCGACCCCAACCGCTGGCAGCCCCTTCAGCTCGAGCACATGATCAGCCAGAACGGGATCCCCGTGACCAACGGAACCCAGCAGGCGATCGGCCCGCAGTGGGGGCATGTCAAAGGCTTCGGGATCCCCGACGGAGGCGCCGACGGTGTACCGATGGATCCCGGCCCTCCGCCACGCCTCGGCGATCCAGCCACCGACCAGCAGTACAAGGAGGAGGCGGTCGGCGTGATCCGTGCCAGCTCGCAGATGGACCCGGCCAGCGCGGTGATGATCGACATCTCGCCGGCGACGCGCGGCGACAACACGCTGGGCAGGAATGACGGCCACGGTCGAAGCGTGAATCCGGTGACCGGCCAGCCGTACGTGCGGGAGATCGTGAACCAGGGCGATTTCACCCGCGCGCTGGCCGAGTTCTGGGCCGATGGACCGAAGTCCGAGACGCCCCCGGGACACTGGAACGTGATCGCCAACACCGTCTCGGACCAGCTTGGGCCGAATTTGAGGATCGGCGGGAAGGGCGTCCCGGTCGATCGCCTGGAGTGGGACGTGAAGCTCTACCTGGCCCTGAACGGCGCCGTCCACGACGCGGCGATCGTGGCGTGGGGCCTGAA
>VBJP01000068.1 GCA_005880165.1 Chloroflexota bacterium
GAGGGTCTGGTCGGTCTGCGGGGTCGCCTCGCGATCGGCGGCGGGTCCCCCCTGCCGACGGGCAGACGCTGCGCCCGATGAGGGCTCCGGTGTGACGCGCTGGCCTGCGCGCCGGGTTCTGCGGCGCGGGTGCGCTGCCGGGGTGTCAGTCTCTGGCAAGGGGTCTCCGATGTGTGATGTGGGACGGCGCGCTCGTCGTGGGAGGGCGCGCACGAGGTGCGCGGCCACGCTCCTACCGGCGCCTCCGCTCTGCAAATCGTACCACGACCGCCTGTCGCGACCCACGGTCAGGGCTCAGGAAGCTGGATGAAGCGCCTCGCGACGGCGCCCCACCTGCAGGCGGAAGAGGAGCGCCACGACGAAGATCGCGGTCTCCACGAGCACGATGGTGGCCCCGCTCGCCGCGTTGAGCCAGTAGCTCGCATACAGGCCGACCATCGGTGCCAGCACCCCGATCGTGACGGCGACCGCCAGCAGCCGTCCGAAGCTGCGAGTCAGCAGCTGCGCGGTGGCGGCGGGGGTGACCAGCATGGCCACCACCAGGATGATCCCGACCGCCTGGAGGGAGACGACGATGGTCACCGCGATGAGCGCCAGCAGCAGATAGTCGAGGCCCGCGACCGGGAGGCCGGAAGCGGCCGCGCCGAGCGGGTCGAAGGTCGTGTACAGCAGCTCCTTCCACAGGATGGCGACCACCGCCAGCACGGCGACCGCCAGGCCGACGAGCGCCACCAGGTCGCCAAGCCCGATTCCCAGCACCTCGCCGAACAGGAAGCCGAACAGGTCGCCCACGTAGTTGGGAATGAGGCTGAACAGGAAGATGCCCAGCGCGAACATGCCGGCGAAGAGCACGCCGATGGCCGTGTCCCCGCGCAGGTTCCCGCGCCGCGTCACCCATCCGATGGCCAGGGCGGTGGCCACCGCGGCGACGGCGGCTCCCAGGTAGAACGGGCCCTTGAACAGGTAGGCCAGCACCACCCCGGGGAACGCCGAGTGACTCAGCGCGTCGCCCATGAAGGCGAGGCCACGAAGGACCATGTAGGAGCCGATGACGGCGCACACCACCCCAACCATCGACGAGGCCACCAATGCCCGCAGGAAGAAGTCATAGGCGAGCGGTTCGGTGAAAAGCCCCAGCATCAACGCCGCTCGGGACGTTCGTGATAGTGCTGCTCGCCGCCGCTGGCGCTGTCGTGGTGGTGCGCGTCGTCCATCACCACGGCCTGGTTGCCCAGGACCAGGAGGTGCCCGCCATAGGTCCGCGAGAGGACGTCGGGATCAAGGACCAGCGACGACGACCCGACGGCGATGACGCGTTGGTTGAGGGCCACCACGGTGGTGAAGTGCTCGGCAGCGGCCGCGAGGTCGTGGGTGGTCGCGATGGCGGTGCGCCCGGCCGAGGTCTCCGAGGCGAGCAGCGCCATCAGGTCCTCCTGGGTCGTGACGTCGACGCCGGTTACCGGCTCGTCGAGCAGGTAGAGGGCGGGCTCGGCCGCGATGGCCCTCGCCAGGAAGGCGCGGCGACGCTGGCCGCCGGAGAGCGATCCGATCTGCGACGAGCGCAGGTCCGCCATGCCCACGCGCTCGAGCGCCAGGGCGACGGCGTCGTGGTCGAGCTGCCCCGGGCGGCGCCACGGGCCGAGCCGTGGGAAGCGGCCCATCATCGCCACGTCCCAGACGGAGACGGGGAACGACCAGTCCACCAACTCGGCCTGCGGAACGTACGCGATCCGCCTGGCATCCCTTCCAGCGGGCTCGCCGAGCACCTCGACGACTCCGCTCCATGGCTGGATCAGGTCCGCCACCAGCTTGAGCAGCGTCGACTTCCCGCCACCGTTGGGACCGAAGATGGCCACCAGCGAGCCGGCCGGGATCTCGAGGTCCACGTCCTCGAGCGCCTCGCGGTGGTCGTATCCAGCCGTGACATGCGCGAGCCGAACGGCCGCGCTCGTGGAGGTGGCTGGAGGCGCGCTCATCGGTTCAACGCAAAGCCGCTACGAGCTGCTGGGTATCCCAGCGGATGACCGCCTCGTAGCTCGTCACCGGAGCATCCCCCAGGGCGTCGTCGTACAGGTTGGCCACCACCTTGGCGCCGGTCTCGGCGGAAAGCTGCTCGACGAGCTTCGCGGGGAATTGGCTCTCACTGAAGATCGCCTTCACGCCGGCATTGCGAATGGCATCGATGAGGCTCGCCGTGTATCCGGCGCTCGGGTCCTGCCCCGGCGCGGCGACGGCGACGCCCACGATCGTGATCCCATATTCGCGAGCGTAGTACGGAAACGCGTCGTGGAAGGTGACGAGCTTGCGATTGGCGGCGGGGATCGAGGAGACCTGCGTCCGCACCCACTCGTCGAGCGACTTGAGCCGCGTCTTGTAGGTCGCGGCCTGTTCGTCGATTCGGCGTGCATCCTTCCGGTCGACCTGCTTCAGACCAGCCGCGATGCGATCCACGTACAGCTCCGCGTACTGGGGATCCATGAACAGGTGAGGGTTCTGGGTGCCGGGGTCCTCCCCGGGGAGCAGGGTGACGCCTGGCAAATCCACGGCCAGTGTCACCAGCGGCGTATCCGAGCTCGAGGCGTTGGTGATCGTCCTGGCCAGCCAGTCATCGAGCCCAAGGCCATTCATCACCAGCAGCCTAGCCCTCGCGACGGCACGCACGTCGGCCGGCTTCGGTTCGAAGGTGTGCACGTCGCCGTTCTTGGGAACCAGGCTCGTCACGTCGACGAGGCCGCCGCCCACGTTGCGGACCATGTCCGCGAAGACCGTGGTCGTCGTCACCACGCGGATGCGGTTTGCTGAGCCGCTGACGCCCGGCGATGCGGGCGACGCCTGGCAGGCGGCCAACGATGCCCAGAGACCGGCGATGGCCGCGGCAGCCACCCATCGCGGCTTCCTGAGACTCAGTCTCGCTTGTTGCGACGAACGGGCCATCCGCCTCATCCAGTGGATTCCAACTTACGCGGAGCGCTTCGATGCGGCCGTCGCCCGACACTCCGGGCAGAGACCGAACAGCTCCAGGCGGTGGGAATCGATTGCGAAACCGGTCGACGACTCGATGCGCTCGAGGATGGGCCTCAGGCCCAGCTCACCCACCTCGACGGATCGGCCGCACGCCGAGCACACGACGTGATGGTGGTGCGCGTCGGGCTCGCATGCCACGTAGGCGTGGTCACCGGAGGGAAGATCGACCCGCTCGACCAGGCCGAGATCGACCAGCAAGTCGAGCGACCGGAAGACGGTGGCGCGGGCCACGGCGCGTCGGCGCAAGCGTGACGCCGCCAGGACATCCTCCGCGGTGAAGTGACCCGCCTGCTCGGTGATCGCCTCTGCAACGGCGCGACGTGCGATGGTGAGGCGCTTCCCTGCGTCGCCGAGCGCGGACAGGACTGGGTTGGGCTGTTGCACGAGGCGCGCATCCTACGCTAGATGAGACTGAATCGCAACTAGACGGGACCCCCACAGCTCAGGACCTCCACCTGGCCGCCGCTCAGCTGACCGCGACCGAAGCCGCGACACCCCTCTCGTGACCGTCGGAGCCAGACGCGCGCTCGCGCTCCTCGGCCACCCGGTCGTCATAACCCCGTGGATGGGCAAGGCGCCAGCGCCAGGCATCGGTCAACATCTGCTCGAGGCTGGAGTGGCGCGGCGTCCATCCGAGCTCGCGGCGCGCGCGCCGGGACGATGCAACCAGCACTGGCGGATCCCCCACTCGACGCTTCAGCGCGCGCGCCGGAATGGAACGACCGGTGACCTTGCGGGCGGCCTCGACAACCTCGCGCACGCTGAACCCTGCGGCCGAGCCGAGGTTGTAGACCTCCAGGCTCGGATCGCCCTCGCCGGTCGCCTCGAGCGCGAGCAGGTGCGCATTCCCCAGGTCGCGAACGTGGACGAAGTCGCGGATGCAGGTCCCGTCGGGGGTCGGGTAGTCCTGGCCGAAGATCTGGATGTGGCTTCCCTCTCCGGTGGCCACGTTGAGCACGAGCGGGATCAGGTGCGTCTCGGGATCGTGGTCCTCGCCGTTGGCCTCTGTCGCGCCGGCGACGTTGAAGTAGCGCAGGCTGATCGCGCGGAAGCCGTGCGAGGCCGCGAACCAGCGCATTGCTCCTTCGAAGGCGAGCTTGGTAGCGCCGTAGGGATTGATCGGATCGGTGCGATCGGCCTCCGCGATCGGCACCCGGCGCGGCTCCCCATACACGGCCGCCGTCGACGAGAAGACGAGGCGCGTCACCCCGGCGCCCTTCATGGCCTCGAGCAGCGCGACGCCACCGGCCACGTTGTTGCGGTAATAGAGCCCCGGGTCGGCCATGCTCTCCGCGACGAGCGACTTGGCGGCGCAGTGCAGCACGGCGTCGATGCGATCCTCGCGCAGCACATGCTCGAGGTGGCCTCGATCGCCGATCTGCCCGACGACCAAACGCGGCCCCTCGATCACCGCCGCTCGATGTCCCGTCGTCAGGTTGTCGTAAACGGTGACGTGGTGACCCGCCCGCACCAGTGTTTCGACGCTCGTCGAGCCGACGTAGCCCGCACCGCCGACGACCAGAATCCGCAACCGTCGCCTCCTTCGCCGGCGTCAGCGCCGGCTTGCCGCCGCGCCAACCGCGGCGGGCTCTTGTGGGCCGACGGGCAACGTCGCGGCCACCCCCTCGATCAGGCCGGGTGTGAGGACGGCGGCAAGGTGCGCCGCGCCGGCGACGAATGCCGCCGAGACCTCCTCGGCATCCTTGAATCGGCCGGCCGCCTTGACCTGGACGCGCGGCCCCACGCAGTCTCGCAAGACGCTGGTGAGTGCGACGGCGTGGCGCGCCGTGGCGAGGCCGTTGGAGGTCACGACCTGATCGACACCAGCTCGTTCGGCGATCCGGCACGCCTTGCGGATGAGCTCGTCGGGCAGCGTCTCGGCCTCGATGATGACGCCGGCCACGGCGAGTGCGGAATGCGCCATGTCCACGACGCCGAGCATGTCGTTGTAGACCGTCTCCTCCTCGCCGGAGATCAGGGCGCCGCCGTTCATGACGAAATCGATCTGGGTGGCACCCTGCTCGAGCGCTTTGGATGCCTCGAAGGCCTTGACCGCCAGCAGCTGTCCGCCGTGGCCGTAGCCGATGATCGTGCCGAGCCTGAGATGGGAGCGTCCGAGCTTGCGTCGGGCTGCCTTGACGAGCCAGGGACTGACGGTCAGGGCGCCGACGAGGTCGTGCTCGAGGACCAGGGCAACTGCTTCATCGAGGTCGCGCAGCGAAGCGTTCGGTGCGGTCAGCAGGTGCTCGAGCCGAACGGCCCGGCGACCGATGGCGGTCATCGCTGGCGATAGACCCTCCGCTCGTACGCATTCGGGCATCGGTTTTGGCCCGGAGCGCCGATTGTAGTCAGCGGCCGTACGGATGTCAGCCAAACGGGCACCGTCGCGGGTCCGGTCATGGTCGCGAACGAGCGGGGCGGTGCGTGCCGGCACCACCTGTAGTCGCCTCGGGACCCCGCGCCAGCGATGCATGCGCCAGGGCCAGGAGCGCGTCGCGCTCGTTCAGCGCCGGGTTCTCCAGGACTGCCTCCAGGAGCTCGGCCAGGAGCCGTCCGACGATCGGGCCGGGTCGCACCCCGAGCTCATTGATCAGGTCATCGCCCCGCACCGCAAGCTGGCCGGCGCTCAATGGGCTCGTCGCCAGCTCGACGCCCACGCGAGCGCGCAGCTCGTCCAGCCCGCCGCTCTGCGGCTCCTCGACCCCAGAGGCCACGTCGTCCGCCCGGCGCAGCGCAAACAGGTCAGCCAACGACGAGGCTCCCACCCGCCGGATGAAGCGCCGCACGGCCGCATCGGTCCATTCGCCGGCGTAGGCGAACATGTGATGGCGAACCAGCAGCCGACCCCGGGCAACCTCCACGCGGGGGACGTGCAGGCGTCGCAGGATGGCCTCCACCATCTGGGCGCCGACCACCTCGTGACCGATGAAGTGGCCGTCTCCCAGGGTGCTCGCCTTACCGAGGTCGTGCAGCAGCCCGAACAGGCGCAGGTACGGATCGCCTGCAGGCAGTGCATCCGCGGTGCGCAGCGAGTGGTCGAGCGCATCCCCGGGGCGCGCCTTCGCTTGCGGTACACCCCGCATGGCCTGCAGCTCGGGCAGCACGACCACCAACAGTCCCAGGCGCTCCATCATCGCGAACGCCCGCGAAGGTGGTGCCTGCACCTGATCGGCTCCCAGGATGCGAAGGAGCTCGTCGCGCACCCGCTCGCCCGAAAGCGTGCCCGCCGCGGCGGCGTGGCGACGAAGCGCATCTTCGGTCGCCGGATCGAGCTCGAGGCCAAACCGCGTCGCAAAGCGCACGGCCCGCAGGATCCGCAGCGCGTCCTCGGAAAAGCGCTGGTCGGGGTCGCCCACCGCGCGCAGCACACCGCGCTGGAGGTCAGCCGCTCCGTCGTAGGGATCGACCAGCAGGCCGCGGCGTGAACGCAGGTCCTCCGGGATCCAGCCGATGGCATTGATCGTGAAATCGCGGCGGCTGAGGTCCTCCTCCAGCGAGCCGCCCCACCGCACCTCGTCCGGCCGGCGCTGGTCACGGTAGCCGGCCTCGACCCGGAACGTGGTCACCTCCACGGAGACCGGTCCCGGCGTGGCGCGCACGGTCACGGTTCCGAACGGGTTCTCCCAGGTGGCACCGGGGAACAGCGCCGCGACCTGTTCGGGCGGGGCAGAGGTCGCCACGTCCCAGTCACCCGGGGCGGAACCGCGCAGCAGATCGCGCAGCGATCCTCCCACCAGGGCCGCCTGGTGACCAGCATCGCCCAGGCGGGCGAGGACGCCTGCTACCGCCTCGGGAAGCTGGCCCAGCTGGAGCGCCCGCCCGTCAGCGGAGCCGGTCGGCATCGGTCCGAACCGATCAGCTCCGCGCAGGTGCTTCGCTCAGGAACAGGTAGCTGCGCCAGGGATCGTTCTGCTCGTCGGCGAGGTAGCTGCCGAAGAGGTAACGGACATCGGCGCGGGGAGCGCGCGGCTCGCGCAGGAGCGCCATGCGAGCTTCGGCGAGGGTCTTGGAGCCCTTGCGGTGGTTGCAGCTGCGGCAGGCGGCGACCAGGTTCTCCCATTCGTGCCGTCCGCCGCGATGCTTGGGCATCACGTGGTCGATGGTCAGGTCGCGGCTCCCTGCGCCGCAGTACTGGCAGGTGTGGCGATCGCGAGCGAATACCTCGCGGCGCGACAGCTTGACACGCGGCCGCGGCCGCTTGACCAGGTAGATGAGACGGATCACGGAGGGGGCGGCGATCGCCAGAGTCGGGGTGTGGATCACCTGGTGGTTGCGCTCGAGCAGCTCGGCCTTGTCGGCTCCGAGCAGGGTGAAGGCACGCCTGATGCCGCAGACGTTGAGGGGCTCGTAGTTTTGATTGAGAACCAGGACCGGTGCGTTGATCACGCCGCGCCTCCGAGGGGCCGAATTCTAGCCGACATCGGTCAAGCCTTTGGCATGAGGAGCCTGAGCACGGCGGCGGTACAATCCGCGCTGCAATGACCACTATCGAAACCTCAACCTGGACGACCAAGGTCGGCCTCGCCCGGATGCTGTCGGGCGGGGTGATCATGGACGTCGTCACCGCAGATCAGGCGCGCATCGCGCAGGAGGCCGGCGCGGTCGCCGTGATGGCGCTCGAGCGCGTCCCGACGGACATCCGCAAGTTCGTCGGCGTGGCACGCATGAGCGATCCCAAGCTGATCGAGGAGATCAAGGCCGCGGTCAGCATCCCGGTGATGGCCAAGTGCCGCATCGGTCATTTCGTGGAGGCGCAGATCCTCGAGGCGCTCGAGGTCGACTACATCGACGAGAGCGAGGTGCTCACCCCGGCCGACGAGGAGCACCACATCGACAAGCACGAGTTCAGGGTGCCGTTCGTGTGCGGCTGCCGCGACCTGGGGGAGGCGCTGCGCAGGATCGGGGAAGGCGCGGCCTTGATCCGGACCAAGGGCGAGGCGGGGACGGGCAACATCGTGGAGGCGGTTCGCCACATGCGCGCCGTGCAGAAGGGCATCCGCCAGCTCCACGCACTCCGACCTGACGAGCTGTTCGCCGCTGCCAAGGAGCTGCGCGCGCCCATCGACGTCGTGCAGCGCACTGCAGAGCTCGACGAGCTTCCGGTCCCGAACTTCTCGGCGGGCGGTGTCGCTACCCCGGCCGACGCAGCGCTCATGCGACAGCTCGGCGCCCAGGCGGTCTTCGTCGGGAGTGGCATCTTCAAGAGCGAGAGTCCTGAGCGCTATGCGCAGGCCATCGTGAAGGCGACCACCCACTACGACAACCCCGAGATCCTTGCGGAGGTGAGCGCCGGGCTCGGGGAGCCGATGCGCGGGCTCGAGCTCGGCGAGATCCCCGTCGAGGAGCGCCTCGCGGTTCGCGGTTGGTAGAGGGACCGATGGCGTCGCAGGCCCCCAGTCGCCGTGCGCGGGTGGGAGTGCTGGCGGTCCAGGGCGCGGTGCAGGCGCACCTGCGAGCCATCCGCGAGGTGGGAGCTGAGCCGGTCGAGGTGCGCCTGCCCCGCGATCTCGCCGGGCTCGATGCGCTGATCCTGCCGGGAGGCGAGAGCACCACCATGCGCAAGCTCATCGATGCGTACGGCCTGCGCGAGCCGATGCTGGCCCTGGCCAGTGCCGGCGCGCCGCTGCTCGGCACCTGCGCCGGCATGATCCTGCTTGCGGAGCGGATCGCGGAGGGGGACTCACCCGTCCTGCCCCTCCTTGACGTCGAGGTCCGGCGCAATGCGTACGGTCGGCAGCTCGACAGCTTCGAAGCCGAGGTCTCGATGCCGGCGATCGGCGTGGAGCCGCTGCACGGCATCTTCATTCGCGCGCCGGTGGTGAGCCGCGTCGGCCCGAGGGCGGAGGTGCTGGCGGTGGATGCTGACGGGCAGCCGATCGCGGTGCGCCAGGGCAAGGTGCTGGCCACCGCCTTCCACCCAGAGCTCACCGAGGACCGGCGGCTGCATCGGCTCCTGATCGAGATGGTTGGCACTGCCGTCGGCCACCGCGCATGACGACCCAGACCGGAACCATCCGCGCGGCGCGCCTGACCGACCGGCAGGCGCTCATCGATCTGTCGCAGCGCGCGCACGCCGCCGGCGACGCCCACCGTCGGAGCCTGGGTGTTCCCGCGCCGACCACCACGCGCCCAGGGATCAGCCTCGCCACCCTCATCCCCACCTGGCTCCCGTTACGTCCCCCCTCGGTCCACCTCGTCGCAGAGAGCGATGGGCGGCTGGTCGGCAGCTGCCGTGCTATCGAGGAGCCACATCGCGACGACTGGGTGATCACCGAGCTCGACGCCTCGGATGGACCAATGGCGGCCGAGGTGCGCTGGGCCCTTCTCCAGGCGCTGATCGAGGAAGGCGCCAAGAAGAACGTCGGCCGCTACTTCGCCGCCTGCAGCGACGTGCGCGAGAACCTGGAGCTGTTCGGGCAGGCGAGCTTCATGGCCTACGCCCAGGAGGAGATCCTCTACCTGGCGGCGGCCAGCGAGCGAGGCCCTCGCTCCTGGCTGCGCAAGCTCGTGGCCCGCGAGGGGCGCTCCCGCTCCCAGAGCAACGGTGCCAGGGAGGCGGGATCTCCCACGCATTCAACCGAACACTGGGGCGAGACGCATGCCCTCGACGATCGCCACGTGACGCTGCAGCCCGCCGGGGCACCCGATGCGTGGCATCTCTTCGACCTGTGGACGCACGCCACCCCACCCGCCATCGCGCGCATCGAGGGCTATTCGGCGGCCGACTGGGATTCCGTGGGGCACGAGGCGATCGTGCCGCGCTCCAGCCTCAGCCCCATCCTCCAGATCACCGAGGTGGATGCCTGGCTGATGCCGCACGACCAGCGCGCGGGTGGCTTCGCCCAGCACGGCGCCTGCCGCGAGAGCCCGCACTACCTGCGATTCCTCATCCGCGATGGGACCGATGGGGTCGCCTTCCTGCGGGCCCTACTCGATGCGATCGGGCCCGACGCCGCGACCGCCGGGCTGCTGGCCCCGGTGCGAACATATGAGTCGACCGGCATGCGCGCCGCGTCCGGCGTCGGGTTCCTGGCGATTGGGCGCGTGACGTTGCTGGTCCGCGAGGTGCGCGCCCTGGTGCGCCAACCCGCGATGGTCCCCGCCCACTAGCCACACTGGAGCAAGCATGGCCTCGATCCCACGCCGGGAGATGACCGACGACCTCGACGCACTGATGGCCTCGCTGCCCACCGAGATCGTCGAGCGCCTGCGCTCGTTCGCCGACCGCAGCGACCTGCTCGAGGTGGTGATGGACCTCGGCCGGCGTCCGGAGGCCCGCTTCGTGCACGGCGAGGAGATCCTCCTCGACCGCGAGATCGGGGACGCCGACATCGCCCACGTCGTGAACCACATCGGGGTCTTTGGCGACGACAATCGAGCCGGGATCGAGCGCACGCTGCACCGCATCAGCGCCATCCGCAACCGCGCCGGCAAGGTGGTCGGGCTCACCTGCCGCATCGGGCGCGCCGTGTTCGGCACCATCGAGATCATCCGCGACATCGTCGAGTCTGGGCGCTCAATCCTGCTGCTCGGCCGCCCGGGCGTCGGGAAGACGACCATGCTGCGCGAGGTGGCGCGGGTCCTTGCTGACGACCTCGGCAAGCGCGTGGTGGTGGTCGACACCAGCAACGAGATCGCCGGGGATGGCGACATCCCGCACCCCGGCATCGGCGACGCACGGCGCATGCAGGTGCGCACGCCTACTGAGCAGCACGCGGTGATGATCGAGGCAGTCGAGAACCACATGCCGGAGGTGATCGTCATCGACGAGATCGGCACCGAGCTCGAGGCTGCCGCCGCGCGCACGATCGCCGAGCGTGGCGTCCAGCTGGTGGGGACCGCGCACGGCAACACGCTCGACAACCTGATGCTGAACCCGACCCTCTCAGACCTGGTGGGCGGCATCCAGACCGTCACCCTGGGCGACGAGGAGGCGCGACGCAGGGGCACCCAAAAGACGGTGCTCGAACGCAAGGCGCCGCCCACCTTCGACGTCGTGGTCGAGATCGTGGAACGCGACAATGTGATCGTGCACGGCGATGTCGCAGAGACCGTTGACGCCATCCTGCGCGGCCACATGGTTCCGCCCGAGGCCCGCTGGCGGAGCGACGTGGGCGAGGTACAGGCCGCCACCAAATACGACTACCGCATCAGCGAGACCGCCGCCGGCAATCCGGCCTTCGCCACCCTCGAGCCCTTCGGGGGCTTCGGGACCTACTCGCGCGGCGGCCCGCGCTACGCCCAGGGCGGGCAGGGCGGCCTTCGGCCGTTGCCCGGTCGCGGCGATGGGCGTAACGAGCCCCGCGGTCGCGGATTGCGCGCGATGCCCGGCGAGCGACTGGGTGCTGAGCCGGTCGGCGGGGAGCGCCCGGCCGGCGAAGGGGCAGGTCCCGCCGCCGAGCTGGCCGCCAGCGACCTGTCCGAGGGCTCCGACCAGCGCCGACACGTCGAGGCGGCGCTGCGCGGAGCGCGCGAGAAGAGCGTCGAGCGGCCCGTCGGCGCGGCTCGCGCGGAGCGCGCAGCCTCGCGGGCGCATCGGCCCATGAGCCTCTTCGCTTTCGGCGTCAGCCGCAAGCGCCTCGAGCAGTCGGTGCGCGAGCTGGGCCTGCCAGTGACCGTGGCCCGCGACCTGGACGATGCGGACGCGGTCGTGACGCTGCGCAACTACTATCGCCGCAAGCCCTCTGCGCTGCGCGACGCCGAGTCGGCCGGCGTGCCGATCTACGTGCTCAAGACGAACACCGTGCTGCAGATGGAGAACATGCTGGCCAGCCTTTACGACCTGCAGGCCGACCCGCAGGAGGCTGCACTGCGCGAGACGGCGGGCCGCAGAACGCCTATGTGCGACGCCTGCAGCACCAACTGGCCGAGCGACACAACCTCATGAGCCGCTCGCGCGGGGCGGAGCCGAACCGGCGCGTCGAGCTCCTCCCCGACGAGGGCCAGGCCTGGCGCTAAGGCCGGCGGGGAGATGCCGAGCGCCGGCAGTCGTGGCCGGTTCATCACCCTCGAGGGACCCGATGGCAGCGGCAAGACGACCGCCGCCCGTCACCTCGCGGAGTGGCTTCGATCCCGCGGCAAGCCCGCGCTGCTGACCGGCGAGCCGGGCGGTACACCGCTCGGCGACGAGATCCGGCGCATCGTCCTGCACCACCGCGGCGTCGCCGATGACCTGGACCCCCGCGCAGACGCGTTGCTCTTCGCCGCGCAACGCGCGCAGCACGTCGCGCGGCTGATCCGTCCGGCCGTGGAACGCGGGGAGTGGGTGGTCTGCGCGCGCTTCGCGGATTCCTCGCTCGCCTACCAGGGGGCGGGCTATGGCATCGAGGAGGAGGCGATGCGGCGCCTGCAGGGGTTCGCAACGGAGGAGCTCTGGCCGGACCTCACCATCCTGCTCGACGTGCCGGTCGAGGTCGGCCTGGGCCGCAAGCGTCGCGGCCGGTGGAATCGCTTCGAGGACACGGAGGGAGCGGCCTTCTTCGAGGCCGTGCGCGGCGCATACCTGCGTCTTGCGGCGGCTGAGCCGGAGCGGTTCCGGGTCATCGACGGATCGGGCACGGTTCCCGAGGTGGACGAGGCGATCCAGGCGCTCATCGAGCCC
>VBJP01000244.1 GCA_005880165.1 Chloroflexota bacterium
TGCATCACCATGGACCGGCTCGAGCTCGAGCGCTTCACGCCTGACGGGAAGGTTCTGTTGGAGAGCTACAAGGACAACGTCCTGGGTCAGATCGGCCAGGAAGCCGGCATGCCGGTGCAGCGATGAGCTTCCCGGGACCCGGCGACCTCTACAAGTCCGTCAAGGAATCGCAGATCTGGCGGTCCTTCTTCCGCCAGCCGTACCCCAACACCAGCCGCACGCGCGCGCTGGCGGTCATGAACAACGTCTTCCTGCACCTCCACCCGGTGCGCGTCAAGCGCCACGCCGTGCGCTACACGTACACCTTCTGCCTGGGCGGCATCAGCTTCTTCCTGTTCCTGGTGCTGACCGTGACCGGGCTCTACCTGATGTTCTTCTACGTTCCGTCGGTGAGCCGCGCCTACCAGGACATCCTGTCAATCGAGAACTCGGTGGCCTTCGGAACGCTCGTGCGGAACATGCACCGATGGGCCGCGCACCTGATGGTGCTGACCGTCTTCCTGCACATGATCCGGGTCTTCTACCACGGCGCTTACAAGCCGCCGCGCGAGTTCAACTGGGTGGTGGGCGTGGTCCTGCTGCTGCTCACGCTGCTGCTGAGCTTCACCGGCTACCTGCTGCCCTGGGACCAGATCGCGTTCTGGGCGATCACCGTTGGCAGCCAGATGGCGACCTACGCACCCCTCATCCCCGGAGAGTCATCCATCTTCATCCTGGGCGGCATCGAGGTCGGCCAGAACACGCTCATCCGCTTCTACGTCTTCCACGTGATCGCGTTCCCGCTGATCGCCGCCATCTTCATGATCGTCCACTTCTGGCGGGTCCGGAAGGATGGCGGCATCAGCGGACCCGTGTGATCGTCGCTAGCATGGAGCTCATAGAGGCATGACCATCGAGAAGCGCCCCAACGCGATCGCCGACAAGACGGCGCCCAGCCAGGCGCCGCGGGTGCCGGCCGTCGAACGGCCAGGCGGTGGCCCCAAGCTGCCCGGCCCGCCCGGCGTCCCGGGCACCGAGCGCTTCCGGCTGCTCGCCTACGTCAAGCAGGAGTCGATGGTCCGTGTCGACAAGCGGCCCGATGAGACGGTCCTCACCTGGCCGCACCTGCTGCGCGCCGAGTTCCTGATGGCGGGCCTCATCAGCGGGCTGCTGGTGATGACCTCGTTCCTGATCCAGGCCCCGCTGGAGGAGATGGCCAACGCATCGGTCACCCCGCACGTGGCCAAGGCACCCTGGTATTTCCTCGGCCTGCAGGAGATCCTCAGCTACTTCAACGCCACCGTGGCTGGTGTCCTCGTCCCGACGCTCTACCTGGTCGGGCTGGCCATCATCCCGTACATCGACCGGTCGCCGTTCAAGGCGGCGCGTGACCGGAAGCTGATCTGGATCTTCTTCCTGTGCCTGATGGTGGGCGGCCTGATCGTGACCTTCATCGGCTCATTCTTCCGCGGCCCCGGCTGGAACTGGCGGTGGCCGTGGGAGGGGATCTTCTTCAACCTGTGAGCGACTGCCAATGAGCACGAACCTCTCCTACGGACCGGTCACCGGCCAGCCGGCCGGCGAGATGAGCCGGCGCACGTTCATGCGCCGCATGATCGGCGTGGGGGTGGGCCTCCTCTCGCTGGAGTTCCTGGGTGGCACATTCGCCTTTCTCTATCCGAACCTGACCGGCGGCCTCGGCGGAGAGATCCCCATCGGCAGCGCCAGCGACATCATTTCGCTCTTCCCGGACTGGGCAAAGGGCCAGCCCTTCAGCTACCCGAAGGGCCGACTCTTCCTGGTGAACATCCCAGCCGGCAAGGCACTCGTCGATGGCAAGGAAGCGAACGTGCCGGATCCGAAAGCCCAGGTCCTGGCGCTCTACCGAAAGTGTCCCCACCTTGGCTGCCAGATCCCACCGCTATGCGAGAAGAGCCACTGGTTCGAGTGCCTCTGCCATGGAAGCAAGTACACCATCCTCGGCGAAAAGCGGGCAGGTCCCGCACCACGTGGCATGGACCGCTTCCCAACCACCGTCGGATCCGACGGCCAATACGTGGTGAACACCGGCAAGAAGGAGACCGGCCCGCCCATCGGCACCGCCACCTTTGACACCCGGGACACCGACAAGATCCCGCATTGCACCGGCTGAGCCGATGCGCGGCACCCGCCTGAGCCGATGCGCCTGAAGACGCTGGGCGTCATCGTCGTCACGGCGCTGGCGCTCTTCACCGTCTTCTACTGGGTCACCGATCCGTCCCGCCTGACGGGCCGCCAGGCCCAGGCCAGCAAGGACCAGCTCGCCTATGGCGAACGCGTCTTCGCCAACAACAAGACCGATGCCTCCGCGGCCCAATGCGCCCGATGCCACGGCGATGACGGCAAGGGCGGCCAGGTGCCCGGGACCAAGAACATCGCTCCGAACCTCCATAGCCCCAGCATCGCCAAGAAGCTCAAGGTCAACCCGGACTACGTGAACCTGGTGATCCGGTATGGCGGCGTCGTGGTGTCGGGCAACGTCAACTCCGACATGCCGGCCTGGAGCACGGAGGTGGGCGGATCGCTGACGGTGGAGCAGATCGACGCCGTGACCGCGCTGGTCACCGGCTGGGCGGAGGAGGCGGCCTCACAGTCGCAGGCCCCGGTCGCCAACACGCCTGCGGGCGGCAAGCAGGTCTACAACTCCGCCGGCTGCGTCAGCTGCCACCAACCCGATCTCGGCGGCGTCCCGGGAACCTACCCAAGCCTGCAGAACGTCGGAAACGAGATCGGCACCGGCCTGCCCACCCCGCCAAGCGGATTGGCCAAGATGAAGGCCGACTACGCCAAGGATCCCAAGACCTTCTTCACCAACTG
>VBJP01000069.1 GCA_005880165.1 Chloroflexota bacterium
CAGCCACCTGATGCCTACCTGCGGGCCACCCAACGGCGAGAGGCCGCTCACCAGGCTGCCTGCTGCGAAGAGCAGCAGCGCGATGACGTACAGCCGGCGCGCCCCCCACAGGTCCGCGGTCCTGCCGGCGAGCGGCATCGCCACCACGAAGGCGAGCAGGTAGGCGTTGATGATCCACGAGACGCGCGCCAGATCGGCCCACCCCCCGAAGTCCACAACGATCGATGGCAGCGCGATGGCGACGACCATCAGCTCGGCACCGGAGAGGAGAACCCCCACCGAAGCGACGGCGAGGACGCTCCACGCCACGAGGGGACGGACGGCAGGGCGTGCGGCGGCCCCCTCGGAGGCCTCTGTTACAGATCCACGCGCTCGAAGACCAGCACGGCGGCCCCGAGCAACAGGCCGGTCATGGTCAGGCCGAGGCCCAGCGCCTGCAGACCGTCGGCGAATGGTCGGAGCAGATCTGTCGCCTGTGCGATCAGCCCCAGGCCGGCCGTCGGCACGACCGGCGGCTCAGGGGACAGCACCAGCCCTGACGACAGCAGCACGCCGCTCGCAAGCATGGCCAGCACCGCCGCACCAATGGGGCCGACGAATGACCCAATAACCATGGCGATGGCGAGCGCCTGCAGCGCGGCTGCCGCCACCGCGGCGACGAGCGTCGCATAAGAGGTCGCGTCGAGAGGGGGGCTGACTGCGGCGCCGGTTGCCAGCCACACGAGCAGCCCCCCAGCTGCAATCCCCACCGTCAGCGGCAGCGCGAGCCCGGCAAACCAGGCAACCAGGATCGAAGCCCGCGGAACTGCCCGCAGGCTGAGCCAGCCCGCCGTCCCGCGCCGCCGCTCGCCAGCCCAGGCCGCAGCCGCGATGCCCGCGGAGAGGATCCCGACACCGGCCATGCCCCAGGCTTGTGCGAGCGGCGCCAGGTCCGGGTCAGAGGAGAGGAAGAGCGCAAGCAAGCCGGCCGCGAGCGGCAGCGCGAGCAGCACCAGCAACCGGAAGCTGATCCACAGCTCGCGCACCGCCATGCGCGCAAGGGTGAGGCCTGCCATCACGCGCTCGCAGTGTGCTCCGCGGTGATGGGCTTTGTTGTCGCGTGCCGAGCGGCCTCTCGGCGGACGGCCATCATCCCGGCCAGGGTTTGGATGCTCCGAAGCGAGAGCGGCAGCCCATGCTCCTGGAGCGCCGAGGTCGGGGCATGGAGCTCGACCCGACCGTTCTGCAGGAGCGCTACCTGGTTGACCACCCCCGCCTCGCTCGCTGGATAGCGGCTGGCGAGCACAACGGTGCGGCGCTCGCCAGGCAACCGGAGCAGTCGAACACGCTCGTCGGGGTCGAGGGCTCGCAGGGGCTCGTCGAGGAGCACCACCTCCGGATCACCCAGCATGGCAGCGGCCATGGCGGTGCGCTGCATGTAGGCCAGTCCCAGCCGAGACATCGGCCGATCGCGGCCCGCCGCCAGCCCCCAGCGCTCGATCACCTGTTCCATGCGTCGCCCTGCCTCGCCCCGCTCGAGCCCGATGAGCCGACTGCTCAGCGTCAGCGTCTCGTCCGCCGACATCCACAGGAAAAGGCCTGGCTCGGGTCCGACGTAGGCGATGCGTCGCGCCCAGCCCGCCGGCGAGGCATCCGGGCCCAGCGCGCCAGCCAGGTGGAATCGCCCTCCGTCTGCATGCGCCAGGCCCGCCAGCACGCGAAGCAGCGTCGAACCGGAGGCGTCTGGGACGGCCACCAGGAGCAGCCTGGCGCCAACCAGCACCTGAAGGTCGACGCGCTCCAGGAGGTTCTCTCGCCCGACCCGGCGGCGGACCCGCTCGCAGACCACCGCGGCGGGGTGGAGGAGCCGGATGGCTTGCGACGACCAGAGCGCATCCGGGGTCGAGCTGGTCACGGGCCGGACTCTAGCACGGGCAAACGGCCGAAAAGACTGGCCATCTTGACGGATCGAAGCTGGACGAATAGCATAAGCGGAACCTTATATAAAGCCGAGTTTGATAAAGAAGCGCTACGAGATGACGTTCCCTGCCGAGGCCCCAGCCGACCGCGATCTGCGACGCCTGCGCACCCTTTACCGCGCCTTGGGCGACGAGACGCGCCTTCGCGTCATTGGGCTGTTGGCCGAGCACGGGCCGCTGCCGGTCAACGAGCTGTCGGCCCGCGTGGGCCTCTCGCAGCCGCTCATCAGCTGGCACCTGCGGATCCTGCGCCTGGCCGGCCTGATCACCACCCAGCGCCACGGTCGAGAGACGCTCTGTCAGCTTCGCTTGGCCGCGTTCGAGGAGCTGCGCGACGTCGAAACGCGCCTGATCGCCGGAACCTCGGGCATCGGTGCCGCGGCCCCGTCGAGGGGAAGGGAGATCCCGGATGTCCGCTAGTCACCCGCGCGCACACGATCTCTCGCGCGGGGACTCGCTCCTCCCGGGCTGGGTCAAGGAGGCGGTGCGCGCCATCCTCGACCCCATCGTCCACCTCGCGCTGGCGCTGCACGTCACCGCGAACACGGTCACGGTGCTGGGCCTGCTGATCGTGGTGATCGCGGCGCTGGCGATCGGCTCGGGTTGGTTGCTGGCGGGCGCGCTGATCCTGGTGGGCGGCTCGCTGCTCGACGCGGTCGACGGGGCGCTGGCGCGGGCGACGGGAGGCGGGACGCCGTTCGGTGGATTCCTCGACTCGACCCTCGACCGCGCCGGTGAAGCGATCGTGTACCTCGCCATCGCGGCCTATTACCTTCGCGGCGACGCCCCCACCTGGCCCGTGCTGGCGGCCTTCATCGCCCTGGCCGGGTCGTTCATGGTGAGCTACTCGCGGGCGCGGGCCGAAGGAATCGGCGTGACCGCCTCGATCGGCATCGCGCCACGCACTGAACGCCTGGTGCTCATCGTCGCCGGGCTGGGGCTCGCCGGCCTGGGCATCGGTCCTGCCCTTATCGCTGCGCTCTGGGTCATCGCCGCACTCACGGTGGCCACCACCGCGCAGCGCATCTGGCACGTCTGGAGGCTCACCGCGGCGACGCGCGGCTAGCCACGGCATTCGCGACATCCACAAGGGAAGGAGCAACGGAGACACCGTGGCCAGCAGCAACGGCAGCAGCGCAACGAACGGGAATCGGCCGTCGGACGGCAAGATCCGCGTGGCGATCGTGGGGGTGGGCAACTGCGCCAGCAGCCTCGTCCAGGGACGCTACTACTACCAGGACGCGCGCGAGGGAGACTTCATCCCTGGCTTGATGCACGTCAACCTGGGCGGCTATCACATCCGCGACATCGAGTTCGTGGCAGCGTTCGACATCGACAAGGAGAAGGTGGGCAAGGACCTCTCGGAGGCGATCTTCGCCGGCCAGAACAACACCTTCAAGTTCGCGGACGTGCAGCACAGCGGGGTCACCGTCGAGCGTGGCATGACCCACGATGGGCTTGGCAAGTACCTAAGCCAAGTCATCGAGAAGGCGCCGGGCCCGACCTCGGACGTGGTCGGCATCCTCAAGAAGCGCCAGGTCGACGTGGTCGTCAGCTATCTGCCGGTCGGCAGCGAGGAGGCCACCAAGTGGTACGTGGAGCAGGCGCTGCAGGCGGGGGTGGGCTTTGTGAACGCCATCCCGGTATTCATCGGCCGTGAGCCGTACTGGCAGCGCCGATTCGCCGAGCGCGGACTGCCGGTGATCGGCGACGACATCAAGAGCCAGGTCGGCGCCACCATTACCCATCGCGTGCTGACGCGCCTGTTCATGGACCGCGGGGTGCGCATCGACCGCACCTACCAGCTGAACTTCGGCGGCAACACCGATTTCCTGAACATGCTCGAGCGGGAGCGGCTCGAATCGAAGAAGATCAGCAAGACGAACGCGGTCACCTCGATGCTCGACTACGAGATCGACGAGGACGACATCCACGTCGGGCCCTCCGACTACGTGCCGTGGCTCAAGGACCGCAAGTGGTGCCACATTAGGATGGAAGGCACGACGTACGGCGACGTCCCGCTCAACCTGGAGCTCAAGCTGGAGGTGTGGGACTCACCCAACTCGGCGGGCGTGATCACCGACGCCATCCGCTGCCTGAAGCTGGGGATGGACCGCGGCCTGGCCGGGACCCTTGTGGCTCCCTCCGCCTATTTCATGAAGAGCCCGCCCATCCAGATCCACGACGACGTGGCGCGGGAGCGGGTGGAGGCCTTCATCCGCGGCGACGACAACGAGGTCCTGGTCGGCACCGAGCAGCCGGCCCGCAAGTCGCTCCGTAAGGTGGCGACCGCCAAGAGCAGAGCCCGCACCGCCGGGGTCGCCTGAGTCGCGGTGGCAACCGACTCGCCTCGCGAGGTTGCGGAGCCAATGGTGGCGCCGATCCGGGGTGAGGCCAGTCGAGCCGCATCCGGGTCGCCCGATCGAACCGGAAGCGCGCGCAACGACGAGCGGGTCCGCGAACGACTGATCCACTGGAGCTACTTGGCAGGAGAGCGCGTGATCAGCGCGCTCCCGCGGGGACTCGTGATGCCGATGGCAGCCGCGGCTGGCAATGCGGCATTCGACCTTTCAGGCGTCAAGGTCGAGATCGTGTGCGACAACCTCTCCAGACCGATGGGCCTGCCGGCGGATCACCCGCGCGTGCGCCACGCGGCGCGGAAGGCCTTTCGCTCCTATGGCAAGTACCTCGCCGATGTGATGCGCATGCCGGCGCTGACACCCGAGGTCGTCGATCGGCTGGTCACGATCGACAACATCGAGGCGCTCTACGAGGCGCGTTCGGGCGGGACCGGCGTGCTGGTCTGCACCGTGCACATCGGCGGCATGGACCTGATCGGGCCGGGCATGCTGCGCCACGGCGAATCGCTGTACGTGGTGGCGGACGACACCACCTACGGCAGCCTGTACGACCACCTCAAGGCGGTCCGGGCCGACCACGGACTGCTGCTCATCGGCTGGCGAAACATGCGAGGCATCTTCCGGGTCCTTCGCGACCGCGAGAGCGTCGTGCTGTTCTGCGACGTCGGCTTCCGGCGAGGCGACGTGCCAGTCGAATTCCTGGGCGAGGCCACCACCTTCCCGGCCGGACCGGCGACGCTCTCCGCGCGGACGGGGGCGCCCATGCTCCCTGTCTACTGCCTGCGGATTGACCAGGACCGGTTCCGCGCGCGCGGGTTGCCCACCATCCGCTGCGAATCGGCTGAGCCGGCGGAGGTGTACCGCGCCACCCAGGCCCTGGCGGACGAGCTGGGAGTCGTGATCCGCGAGGATCCCTCCCAGTGGTACATGTTCCGACCAATCTGGCCACAGACCGATGCCGAGCGGCGCTGGGCGCGAGGCGCGCTGGATGCGGCCCGCCGCGGGCAGAACTGGGGCGCGTCGCCCGCCTGATGCTGCGCGGAGCCCTCCTGCACGTCGGCTTGCGGCTGGCCGATCTCCTGTTGGGACGAGCGCCCGCCCCGCTCGCTTACGCGGTCGCCGATCTCGCGGGCAGGACGTGGTATCGCGGCGCCCCCGAACGTCGGGCGCTGGTCACCGAGAATCTCCGACGCGTATGCGCGGCAACTGGTCGGCCCACCACCGGACGCGCACTGCGGCGACTGGTGGAGCGCGCGTTCGTGGAGCACGCGCGCTACTACCTTGAGCTGCTGCGAGCGCCGCACTACCAACCCGAGCGCATCGACCAGATCGTGAGCGTGGACGAATGGGACCGCTGGGAGCCGGTCCTGCGCGACGGCGCTGTCGTCTCCCTCCCCCATCTCGGCAACTTCGAGCCGTACGGCTTTCTCATGGCGCGGCATGGCATCCGCGCCCTCGCTCCGGTCGAAGAGATCCGCCCGCGCGCGCTCTTCGAGTTCCTGCGCTCGAAACGCGGAGTGGGACGGATCGAGCTCGTGCCGCTGAAGCGCGCACGGCGACCCATGACGGAGGCCCTGCGACGCCACGAGGTCGTGGCGCTCGTGGCAGATCGCGACCTGACCGGCAACGGGGTGCCGGTGACCTTCTTCGGTCACGACACCACGATGCCCAGCGGCCCGGCGGCGCTCGCCCTGATGGCCCGCAGGCCGCTGCTCGCCGGGGCGTCGTGGCGAACCGGGAAGGATCGTTTCCGGGCCCGCGGCTGGGACATCGACGTGCAGTCGACCGGCGACCGCCGCGCGGATGCGGCCGCGATCACCCAAGCCGTGGCCCGGTGCTTCGAAGAGGCGATCGACGTTGCGCCGGAGCAATGGTGGGGGGCCTTTCAGCCGATCTGGCTCGATCAGCGGCAGGGCAAGCGCCCAAGGTGAGCGGTCATCCGCGCAACGGCGCGCCCCGCGGCAAGGCGGACCTCCATGTCCACACGCTCTATTCGGATGGGACGGCGTCGGTCGCGCAGGTCCTCGAGTGGGTCGAGCGCAGGACCGACCTCGATCTGGTCGCGATCACCGACCACGAGCGCATCGACGGCGCCCTGCGCGCGCGTGAGCTCCATGCAGCGGGCGACTATCACTTCGATCTTGCCGTAGGCGAGGAGATCACCACCCGCCGCGGGCACCTGCTGGCGCTGTTCGTGGAGGAGCGCATCCCGGCGCTCCGCCCGCTGGCCGAGACCGTGGAGCGCATTCATGCCGCCGGCGGGATCGCGGTTGCGCCGCACAGCATGGCGCCGCTTACGCCCAGCCTGGGAGCGGGCAGCCTGAGGCGCCTGAGCGAGGACCCGAACCCGGCCCGTCACCTGGATGCCATCGAGCTCATCAACCCCAGTGCCGCTGGGCTCGCGCGCTACGGTACCCGACGTCGCCTGAACGCCGAGGTCCTGCACCTGCCCGGCATCGGCGCCTCGGACGCCCACATCCTGAAAGGGATCGGCAGCGCCTGGACCTGGTTCCCGGGCGTCAGCGCGCAGGACTTCCGGGCCGCGCTGGCGGCTGGCCAGCTCGAACCGGCTGGGGTGCACTGGAGCGCGTGGCACAACGTGGATGTGTACCGGCGCCAGCTGGTGGCCAAGGCGCGTCACCTGCGTCACGCGATCGCGCGCGGTGGGGAGTGGCGCTGAGCGGCGATACTCTGCCCTCATGCCGCGTCCGGGTCGATCGCCTGCTTCGCTGAAGATTGCTCTCGTCAGTCCCTACGGCTATCCGCATCCGGGCGGCGTCAACGACCACGTCCGCAACCAGTACGAGGAGCTGCGTCGGCTGGGGCACGACGCCTGGATCATCGCCAGCAAGTACGGCAAGGAGCGGGAGAGCGAGGGGCACATCATCCGGCTGGGGACAGGCTGGGCCTTTCCGACAAACGGGAGCATGGGTCGCGTGACCCTGGGCTGGCGGTTCAAGGAGCAGGCCCGCGAGCTGCTCGCAGAGCATCGGTTCGACATCCTGCACTTCCACGAGCCGTTCGTCCCCTTCCTGTCGCCGACCGTGCTCGACCAGTCGGAGACGGTGAACGTCGCGACCTTCCACGCCTTCGGCGGATTCAGCCCCAGCTACTGGATCGGCCAGCGCTGGGCGGCGCAGCTCGCGGCCAAGCTGCACGGCCGGATCGCGGTTTCCGGGGCTGCGCGCCATTTCATCAGCCGCTACTTCCCGGGCGACTACCGGATCATCCCGAACGGGGTCGACATCGACCTTTACGCGAACGCCGAGCCGATGGATGAGCTCCGCGACGGGACGCTGAACATCCTGTTCGTGGGGCGCCTCGAGGAACGCAAGGGCCTCATCCACCTGCTCAAGGCCTATCACCGCCTCCGCAAGCGCCACGTGGATGCACGCCTGCTGGTCGTCGGCGCGGGACCCAAGCTGCGAGAGTACCGCCGCTACGTCGGGCTCCGGCAGGTCCGCGACGTCGAGTTCCTGGGCCGCGTCAGCGACCAGCGAAAGGCCCGCTACTTTGCGTCATCGGACATCTTCTCCGCTCCCTCGACGGGCCAGGAGAGCTTCGGGATCGTCCTGCTCGAGGCGATGGCGGCGGGCGTGCCAATCGTCGCCTCCGACATCCATGGCTACAAGAATGTGGTCCAGCGCGACATCACCGGCCTCCTCGTCGAGCCGCGTAACCACCAGCAGCTGGCGGCTGCCCTGTACACCCTGGCCCGGGACCCGGACCTACGGCACCAGCTGGGCGAGGCCGGGCGCGCCAAGGCGCCGGAATACTCATGGCCACGTGTCACCGAGCAGGTCGTCGACTACTACCGCGAGCTTCTGGGTGAGCGGGTGCCGGGCTGAGGGGCTTGCGGTAGATGCGGCCACGCTCGACGACGCTGAAGCCGAGGCCCTCGTAGATCCCCAGCGCGCCGTGCGGGTTCTCCGCGTCAACCCCCAGGCGGGCGCTGGTCATGCCGGCCTCCCGCAGCTGGCGAAGGCTCTGGGCCACGATGGCACGCCCCAGCCCGCGCCGGCGGAAGTCGGCAAGCACCGCCACGGCGATGACCCAGCCGCGCTTGACGCCCAGCGCCTCGTTCTCGGCGCGCTTAATGCGATTCAGCGACTCACCCACGATTCGGCCTTCGTGCCAGACGAGTGCCCACAGCGAAATGTCGCGGTTCGGTTCATTGAGCTGCTGGCGATACGCATCCTCGGTCTGGTCCATCCCACCAAAGTGATCGCGAAAAGCGGCGATCTCGACGTTCCAGGCCTCGCGTGCGTCCTCCTCGCGTGCCGGCCGGAATTCGAAGCCATCGGGAAGCGAACTGTCCGGAATGTGTTCGAGATCCGGACGCTCCATGTCGAACCAGTAGCGAACCGGCGCATAGCCGTTCACCTCGAGCAGCGCGTTGCGACCGACCTCCTGCACCATCGACCAGCTCTCCATCCGCTTGGGGATCGCCAACGAGTGGCCTGCCGCGACCTGCCGCTGGCGGGCCTCAGTCCAGTGCAATAGCGCACTCCCCAAGCCGCGACGGCGCCAGTCCCGGTGGACCACGCCCCAGGTTGCATAGTCGTGCCCGCCATCGTTGTCGAGCTCCCAACCCGCCCTGGCCATCGCGATCGGTTGGCCATCGACATCCGCCAGCAGGATGTCCAGGTCCGGGTCGAAGTGCGACGTCGGCGAGTACCAATTAGCGAGGTCCTCAGGCGTCGAGCGAGCTGAAACACCGTCAGCTGCATTACAGAGGTTGCCAAGGTCGGACAGCGCAGTCAGATCATCCGGCCGAACCAGGCGGCGGAAACGGAGTCCGTCGATGGCGGGTGGATTCGGGACGGCGGGCACCCCGTCGGGCATCCCGGCGACGGCAGAGGGACGAACGGTCTCGGTCATGGCGCAGAGACCTCCATCGGCTTACGGAAGGCGGCCGCCCGCTTGACCACGACAAAGCCGGCGCGCGCGTAGACGCCCAGCGCACCTGTCGGGTTGTCGGCGTCGACCCCGAGCATGGCGTGATCCATCCCGCGCTCTCGCAGCGCAACGAGCGACCGCGCCACGATCGCCTGCGCGAGACCGCGGCGCCGCCAGGGCCGACGGACGAAGACGCTCTCCAGCCAGCCTCGCCGGCGGCCGAGGGCCTCGTTCTCCGCGCGCGGGATGGCGTTGATCACCGCTCCCGCGATCTCGTCACGGTCCCAGGCCACCACGTGCAGCGACGGGTCGAAATCGGGGTCATTGACGATCTCCTCGAAGGCGGCGTCGTCGGTCGGGAAGCCGCCCCAGTGATCCTGGAAGGCCTCCGCGTCAGCGTCGAAGAGGCGGCGCAGCGACACCCGGTCGGTGCCTATCGGCCGGATATCGAGCCCGTCAGGCATCTCCGTCACGTCGACGACATCCAGGCCATCGCGGCGCATGTCGAAGAACCAGCGCAGGGGCGCGTAGCCCTCTCGCTCGAGTAGGACCTGCTTGCCGACCCGCTGCTCGTCCGCCCAGCTGCCGTAGAAGGCCGGCAGCTGCGTGGGATGCTCTTGGACCGATGCCCGCGCCCGCGCCTCGAGCCACCCCAGCAGCTGGCGCCCGATGCCTCGATGGGTCCATTCGGGGTCGACGTAACCGGCCAGCCGGTGCTCGCGCACCTGGTCGGTGGTGTCGATCCAGTTGTGCCAGCCGTACGCCACAACCGCCGTGCCGTGCTCCACCATCACCACGTCGCGAGCGGCGTCGAAGTGGTCGCCGGGATGGCTGAAGTAATTGGCCAGCTGCTCCGCCGTGTTGTGGTGGTCGACCCCTTCCGCGAGGTTCGCCGCGTTCGAGACGCGAGCCATCTCGATCGCGTCCGGCCCGCCGGACCAGGCTCGAAAAACGAGATCGAGCTCGGTCATCGGTCTGTTGGTCGTCGCGTCCATCAGCCCACCCTCTTGAGCTTGCCGGTCCGCTTCGCATAGCGCTCAGCGCGACCGAACGTCCACATCCCGAGGGGAATAAGCACCGCGCCCATCACCAGTAGCGGCCACACGTCGGCGAACAGCGAGGTGACCGGCGTCCCCTGGATCAGGCCGGCCCGCACGCCATCCAGCACGTAGGTCGCCGGCGAGAAGTGGCTGACCGCCTGCATCCAGCCGGGAAGCACGGAGATGGGGTAGTAAACCCCGCTCACCAGCAGAAGCACCGACTGGATCACGAACACCATTTGCCCGCCCCGCTCGACGTACATCAGCGGCAGGATGGCAGCCGCGATGCCAATCCCCATGAAACTCAGCGAGCCGAGCATGATGAAGGCACCCGCGGTCGCGAAGTTGGCGTGCGTCAGGTCGAGCTGGAAGAAGAGAGCGAGCACGGTCAGCACCACCGCTGTGTGCACCAGCCCGTAGCCGATGGCGTAGATCGCCGAGCCCAGCAGCTGCGCATAGCGGCGCACGGGCGCCATGAAGGTGTACTCGAGCGTCCCCTCCCAGCGCTCCCACTGCACCGTCTCGGCGATGAACTCGAAGACGAGCGACAGGAAGTTCCAGAAGATGGCGCCCACCACCAGCACCAGCAGGAGCCGCTCGCTCCCCTCGCTACGCCCGATCAGCGAAACCGCCAGCGCCCCGGCGACCGAGTAGATCAGCCAGGCGAACTCCCAGCCCCAATACCGCTTGGTCAGGTTGAAGTTCCGCTCGACGAAGGCGAAGCTCGCCTTCAGCTCGCGGGCCATCAGGGTCATGACTCGTCTTCCTTGTTCTGGTCTTCGTCACCGAGGTCGTCGTCGAGCGATCGACCGGTGAAGGTCATGAACACGCTCTCTAGGGTGGGTTCCTTGCCGTAGTCGTCCGCGATCATGGTCTTCAGCCCGTCGGGGGTGTCCTCGGCCACAATCCGGCCGTCGTTGAGCAGCGCGATCCGATCGCAGAGCCGCTCAGCCTCATCGAGGTCGTGCGTGGTCAGCACGATCGTCGCGTCATGCGTGTCGCGCATCTCCTCGATGAAGGTCTGCACATCGAGCTTCGAGCGCGGGTCCAGTCCCGTGGTCGGCTCGTCGAGCAGCAGCAGCGTCGGGCTCGTCAGCAGCGCTCGCGCGATCGCGACCTTCTGCTGCATCCCGCGGCTCATCTGCTCCAGCGGACGG
>VBJP01000245.1 GCA_005880165.1 Chloroflexota bacterium
GTTCGGCCCAGGAGACGCAGGTACACCGCGGCCAGGACCATGATCACCAGCGCGATGAGGTAGCCGAGCGCCGCCCCCCGCCCGAAGTCGAAGCCCTGGTATGCGGTCTGGTACGCGTAGATGGCGATCGTCTGCGTCGAGTTCGCCGGGCCGCCGTGGGTCATGATCCAGATCAGGTCGAAGACCTTGAACGCCTCCATGGTGCGCAGCACCAGGAGGATCAGGATGACCGGCGTCACCAGCGGCAGCAGGATGTGGCGAAAGACCTGCCAGGGGCCCGCGCCGTCGACGCGAGCCACCTCGACCACCTCGCGGTCAATCGACTGCAGGCCGGCCAGCAGCAGGATGGCGACCAGCGGCGTCAGCTTCCAGACGTCGGCGACGATCACCATCCACATCGCCAGGTCGCTGTCGGAAAGCCACGGCTGGTACGCGTGGAGCACCCCGGTCTGGGTGAGCAATGCGTTGAGCGCGCCGTACTCGGCGTTGTCGATCCATCGCCACATGAGCGCGTTGACGATGGTCGGCAGCGCCCAGGGGAGGATCACCAGCGTTCGCAGCAACCATCGCCAGCGGAGCGGCTGGTCCATCAGCAGAGCCAGCCCCATGCCGAATCCAAGCTCCAGCGCTGTGGTGACGATGGTGAAGTAGAGCGCGCGCCACGTGGCCGCCCAGAAGTCCCCGCTGGTCAGCTGCTCGAGGTAGTTGCCGAGCCCCACGAACGGCTCGACGCCGGGGCGGATCAGGCGGATGTCAAAGAGGCTCATCCATAGCGCGCGGCCGAGCGGGATAAGAACCACCAGGATGATGACGAGGGCGGCGGGAGCCACGAAGGCCGCCGCCACCCAGGATTCCGGCCATGGCCGCCCGGACCTGACCCGGCTACGGGTGCGGGCGAGGACGGCCACGGCTCAGTCTGTGCGCGCCAATCGCAACGCTACTTCTTCATGGAGGGCACCTTGGCCGCGACCTCGTCCAGCGCCTGCTGAGGAGTCTTGGTCCCCTTGAGCGCTTCCTGGATGGCGACCTGCAACGCATTCGAGAGGTTCGTGTAGTACGGCACCACCGGCCGCGCGACGAGCCCGGCGAAAGCGGACTTGGCCGCCGCCCAGAAGTCCGGGTTGGTCTTGGTCAGGTCGGTCTTGTCGAAGGACGCCTTCCACTCCGGGAAGGTGTTGGCATCATATTTCTCCTGCATGGGCTGGCTCGCCATGAAGAGTGCGAGCTTGAGCGCCTCGTCGGGATGTGAGGTCTTGGTCGTAACGGCGATGCTCATGCCGCCGTTCACCCCGGAGGTCGCAGCGCTCGGCCCGCCCGGGGCCGCGGTGACGGCGATGTCGCCAGCCACCTTGGACTTGGTCTTGTCGTTGAGGACGTTGTAGCCGTAGGTCCAGTTGAGCCCCATGGCGGCCTGGCCCGCGGCGATCGTGCTGTTGACGTCGTCCTCCTTGTAGCCAAGCGACGCGGGATTGGTGATCCCGTCGTCGATGGTCTGCTTCATGAACTGCAGAGCAGCCAGGCCTCCGCCCTTGTTGAAGGTCGGATTGCCCTGGTCGTCGACGAAGTTCGCGCCCCCCATCACCGCCGCGATCTCCGCCCAGTCGCAGATGACCGCCTCGGCTTGGATCCAGCTCCAGGCGAGCGGGTACTTTACGATCCCCTTGGACTTGATGAGCTTGGCATCGGCCACCACCTCATCCCACGTCTTGGGTGGGCTGGTGATGCCGGCTTGCTGGAACATCTTCTTGTTGTAGAAGAAGAACTTGGTGTCGTTGATCCAGGGGACACCCCAGGTCTTGCCGTTGTAGAGCGATGATGTAAAGGCGGAGTCGAAGACGCCGCTCTTGAAGTCGGATGGGACCTTGTCGCTGATGTCGCGCACGATCTGCGCGTCCGCGAACTCCGCCGGCCACGGGGTGTCCATCAGCACCGTGTCGTACTGACCGTTGCCGGTCGACTGTGCGGTGATGATCTTGTCGTGAAGGGACTCGTACTGGACGAACTCGTACTTCACCTTGATGTTCGGGTTCGCGTCCTCGAAGGCGTTGATCATGGCCTTGACTTCGTCGTCGCTATAGGCGGCCTGCTTCATCCAGATCGTGTTGAGGGTGACCTGGCCGCCTCCCCCTGAGCTCGTGGTGTTGTTGCCGCCCGAGCAGGCGGACAGCACCACTACCGTGGCGGCCAGGAGGGCCCAGAGCGGACGCATCCGGCTCGGCCCACGACGTGCATCGGTCATCTCCGTTCTCCTGTCGACTGAGCCGAGAGCCCGGCTCGGGCATACCGGTCCGCCGCCCCTTCGAGGGCAGCACGCGCAAAGAGGTCCGCCCCGAGCAGCTCCGCGTCAGGGCCAAGGGTGCCGAGCACCACCTCCGGGGCGATGGCGACGAGCTCGGCAACCCGTCGCTGGAGGGTGTTGAGGAGGTGGGCCGCGTCAGCGGCCACGCTCCCGGTCAGAACCACGATCTCGACGTCCAGCAGCGCGCCGAGGGTCGCGATGATCAGCGCCCACCCCTCGACCGCCCGCTCGCCGAGTGGTCGAAGTGCCGGATTGGCAAATGCCTCACGGGTCAGGATTCGGGGGTGCAGAAGCTCGGTCATTTCGTCCTGTGCCCGGACCGATGCTGCGCGGGAAGAGGATGCGGCCATGGCGAGAGCGCGGCCACCGACGAGCTCCTCGATCCAGGCGTATCCATCGGGAGCGCCTGACTCCACGCTGCCAAGGCGTCCGGCGTCGACCAGCCGCCGGCCGTTCTTGAGCTCAGCTGTCGTGGCGGACGGCACCAGCAAAAGCCCGACCTCACCCGCCATCCCGTGCGCACCCCGATGGACCTGGCCGCCCACGATCAGCCCCAGCCCGATGTTGCTGCCCAGGGTGATTACCGCCGCGCTGTCGTATCCGCGGGCGGCTCCCAACTCGTGCTCAGCCAGCGCGGCCAGGTTCGCGTCGTTGTTCACCGCCACCGGGACCTCGAAGGCGGTCGACAGCGCCTGCGGCAGCACTGCGCCGGCCGGA
>VBJP01000240.1:0-344 GCA_005880165.1 Chloroflexota bacterium
AGCTGGAAGGGTATTTCGCCGGGACGATTCGCAGGTTCGACCTCCCCCTCGACTGGTCGCTGGTGCATGGCTTCGCAATGGGCGTCCTGAAGGCCACGGCGCGCGTGCCATTCGGCCACGTGGCGACCTACGGAGAGATGGCTGCGTCAGCTGGCTCACCGCGTGCTGCGCGTGCTGCGGGGAATGCCCTGCACATCAACCCGATTCCCATCGTGGTGCCCTGCCACCGGATCGTGCCGGCCTCCGGCGGGATCGGCGGCTATGGCGGCGGCGAGGACCGTAAGCGCTTCCTGCTTGACCTCGAGGGCGCCTTGCCGGCCTGATCGTGCGATAACCGCCGCGTG
>VBJP01000240.1:358-4532 GCA_005880165.1 Chloroflexota bacterium
GCGTGAGATCGCCCGAATGAGGGGCCGTCCAGGGTCTGACCGCTGGCTAACCGTCCTGCCATGGCAATCTGACAGAGATTCGAACGCCTAGAGGCATAACGGTCACCTGATGCGACTGCGGCAGAACTCAGCACCCCGTACGGCCGCGCGGCTGGCCCGGCAAGGGCCCGATGCGATAATCACGCGGTCATGACGCTCACCAAGAAGGCGGAGAGCCGACCCCCGAGTCGGCCCTCGGCCTCGTGGGGACTGGCCTCTCGCCCCGGCGTTCCGTGGGAGTACGCGCCCGCCCCCGAGGCCACCGACCACGTCCAGATCCGGCCGGAGTACGGGCTTTTCATCGATAACGAGTTCACCCCGGCTCGTCCCAAGAAGACCTTCCAGGTCATCAACCCCGCCACCGAAGAGCCGCTCGCCAGGGTTGCCCACGCCTCGAAGGCCGACGTCGACCGCGCGGTCGGCGCCGCGCGACGCGCCTACGCGAGAACTTGGTCGCGCCTACCCGGCAGCGAACGCGCGAAATACCTCTACCGCATCGCCCGCATCCTCCAGGAGCGCAGCCGCGAATTCGCCGTGGTCGAGACGATGAACTCCGGCAAGCCGATCAAGGAATCGCGAGACGTCGACGTCCCGCTCGCGGCGGCCCACTTCTTCTACTACGCCGGCTGGGCGGACAAGCTGGACTACGCGTTCCCGGGCTTGACTCCGCGCTCCCTGGGCGTGGCAGCCCAGGTCATTCCCTGGAACTTCCCGCTCCTGATGCTGGCCTGGAAGATCGCGCCGGCCCTCGCGGCCGGGAACACGGTCATCCTCAAGCCCGCCTCCACCACTCCCCTGACCGCCTACCTCTTCGCGGACGTCGTACGGCAGGCGGATCTGCCGCCCGGAGTGGTCAACATCATCACCGGGCCCGGCGAGATCGGCATGGAGCTGGTCAGTCACCCCGACGTGAACAAGGTCGCCTTCACCGGCTCCACGGCGGTGGGCAAGATGATCGCGCGTGCCGTGGCCGGGACTCACAAGAAGCTGACTCTGGAGCTCGGCGGCAAGGCAGCGAACGTCGTCTTCGACGACGCCCCTCTCGACCAGGCGATCGAGGGGATCATCAACGGGATCTACTTCAACCAGGGTGAGGTGTGCTGCGCCGGGAGCCGTCTCTTCGTCCAGGAGAGCGTCTACGGGCCGCTCCTCGACAAGCTCAAGGCCCGCCTCTCCACGCTCCGCGTCGGCGACCCGCTCGACAAGAACACCGACGTGGGCGCCATCAACTCGGCGACCCAGCTGGCCAAGATCCAGGAGCTCGTCGACTCTGGCGTGCAAGAGGGCGCCGAGATTTTCCAGCCGGATTGCGAGCTCCCCACGCGTGGCTACTTCTTCCGCCCCACGCTCTTCACCAGCGTCAGCCAGAGCCACCGGATCGCTCAGGAGGAGATCTTTGGTCCGGTGCTCTCGGTGCTCACCTTCCGAACGCCGGAGGAGGCCGTCGAGAAGGCGAACAACACGCCGTACGGCCTCTCGGCGGGGGTGTGGACCGAGAAGGGAAGCCGGATCTTCAAGATGGTCGCCGCCATGAAGGCGGGCGTGGTGTGGGCCAACACCTTCAACCGCTTCGACCCGACCAGTCCGTTCGGAGGCTACAAGGAGTCCGGCTACGGGCGCGAGGGTGGCATTCACGGCCTCGGCGCCTATCTCTCGCTTGACGGCGAGTCCTAGACCGATGGCGGCCGGCTCGCGCGTCTCGATCCCGAGCGTCGTCGATGGCCTGCAGGAGGCCTGGCACCGCGTCGACCTCGCCGACGTCAACGAGGCGGTGGTCCGCATGGTTCGCTGTGAGGGCGATTTCCCCTGGCATACCCACGAGGAGGACGAGCTGTTCCTGTGCTGGGACGGCACGTTTCGGATCGAGCTCGACGGAGAGAAGCCCGTCCAGCTGAGCGCGGGGGACCTGTTCGTCGTGCCGCGCCGGACCCGGCACCGGCCGGTCGCAGACGAAGGACCCGCCTACACGCTCCTCCTCGAGCGTCCGGAGACGCTCCAGTACGGGACGGAGGCGGGGCACCCATGAGCCGCGGCGCCACGCCGCGCCGCCCCACAACCGCGACGGCGGGGAGGTCGAGCCGGCGGGCATCGGTCCTGGAGGGGCGACCCGCCGCCCCCTTGGCGACCACCAACGGGAAGGGCCGCCTCGCCGACCGGCTCGAGGTGCGCAAGACCTACAAGCTGTACATCGGCGGGCAGTTCCCGCGCACCGAGTCCGGTCGCGCTTACGAGGTCTTCGACGCACGTGGCCGGCTGCTGGCCAATGCGTGCCGCGCGACGCGCAAGGACATCCGCGATGCCGTGCGGGCCGCGCGCAAGGCGATCCCCGACTGGGCAGGCAAGACCGCATTCAATCGGAGCCAGATCCTGTATCGGATCGCCGAGCTGATGGAGGGACGCCGGGAGCAGTTCGTCGCCGAAGTCATGGCCGCCGAGGGTGTGGGCCGTCGCCGCGCGACGCGCCTGGTGGATGCCGCCATCGACCGATGGGTGTGGTACGCCGGTTGGGCGGACAAGTTCAGCCAGCTGATCGGGTCGGTGAACCCGGTGAACGGCAGCTACTTCAATTTCAGCGTCCCGGAGCCCACCGGTGTGGTCGGGATCATCGCCCCTGAGGCGTCGAGCCTTCTGGGCCTGGTGAGCCGCCTGGCGCCGGTCATCGTCTCCGGCAACACCGCCATCGTGCTCAGCTCGCAGTCGCGCCCGCTCCCGGCTGTGACCCTCACCGAAGTGCTCGCCACCTCCGACGTGCCCGGCGGAGTGGTCAACCTGATCACGGGCCTGCGAGGGGAGCTCGTCCAGCACCTGGCCGGCCACATGGACGTCAACGGCCTCGACGCCTTCGGCCTCGACCCGGCGCAAGCTGCCGAGGTCGAGCAGCTTGGCACGGAGAACGTGAAGCGTGTCGCGCGCCCGCCAGCGCGCGGCCTGGACGGCTACGACTGGCTCAGCCCGGCTGCGCAGTCGCCGTACCTCATCGGTCATTTCTTGGAGACCAAGACGGTCTGGCACCCGATCGGCGCCTAGCCTCCAGGCGCCTAGCCTCCCGGCGCCTCTTGCGCCGCCCGCCCGCCCGACCCTTGCCCCTGACCGCCTTCGCCCTGCTCTCGCTTCATGACGAAGGCAGCCGCCGCCACCGCCAGTGACAGGATCGCGGCGCCAATGTTCACGACCACGAAGACCAGGTCGTCGGTGCCGATGGCGTAGATGCCGAGGAGCACCGAATAGGCCACGCGCAGGCCGTAGTCGAACACGCCGACGTCCTTGGCCGAGTGGTGCTGCAGGATCACCCGAAGCTGATTCGACCCGAAGACCAGCGAGCCGACTGCGCCCAGGTAGCCGACGATGTGGATGGCATCGACATGCAGCTGCATGCGACGGCGTCCGAGCAAGCCGCGCGCCAAAGAGGCGCAATCACAGCCGGGCGGCCAGGCTGCTTCCGAACAGGACCAGCGTCAGAAGGATGATCAACCCGGTCAGGCTCCAGGCCAGCACGTTGAGCCACGCTGGATTGGTGTGGGCGCCCATCAGCCGCGGCTTGTTCACCAGCCGCAGCATGAAGACCAGCACGATCGGCAGCAGGATTCCGTTCAGGTTCTGGCTGATCAGGATCACCCCGATCAGCGGCAAGCCCGGGACGAGGACGACGATCGCTCCGATCGCGATGAGCGCGGTGTACAGACCCATGAAGACCGGCGCCTCGCTGAACTTGCGGCTGATGCCGGACTCCCAGCCGAAGGACTCGCAGACCGCGTAGCTGGTGGTGAGCGGCATGACGGTGGCCGCCAGCACCGACGCGCCGAAGAGCCCGAACGCGAAGAGCCCCTTGGCGAAGTTGCCGGCCACGGGCGCCAGCGCCAGGGCGGCCTGCTCCGCGCTCTGCACTACGTGGATGCCACGCGGAAACAGGGTCACGGCGGTGACGACCACGATGAACAGGGCAATGACGTTGGTCCACACCCCGCCGAGGATCGCGTCTGCCCGCTCAAGCGGGAGCTCCTCCGGGCCGAGTCCCTTGTCCGCGACGGAGGATTGCAGGTAGAAGAACATGTACGGCGTGACGGTGGTGCCCACCGTGGCCACCATCAGCAACAGGGTGCTCGGCTCGAAGCTGACCGATGGCGTCACGAGCGCG
>VBJP01000241.1 GCA_005880165.1 Chloroflexota bacterium
CGCGCGCGCGCACCTCGGCGACGTTGCTCACCACCTTCTCGTAGGTCGAGCCGGCGGTGGCGATGGCGACCAGGGGAGTGTCGGCGTCCAGCAGCGCGATCGGTCCATGCTTGAGCTCGCCCGCGGCATACCCCTCGGCATGGACGTAGCTCAGCTCCTTGAGCTTGAGCGCGCCCTCCATGGCGATCGGGTAGCCCAGCGAGCGGCCGATGTACATGACGTCGCGCACGCTCGCGTAACGGCGCGCCATCTTCTTGATCTGCGGCGCCAGTTTGAGGGTCTCGGCCGTCTGGGCCGGGAGGTCCCGCATGGCGAGGCCGATGGCCCGCACCTGGTGTGGGCTCAGCTTCTCGTGCAGGCTGGCAAGCTGCAGCGCGATCAGCTCCAGCACCAGCACCTGGGTCACGAAGGCCTTGGTGCTGGCCACCGCGATCTCGGGGCCTGCCTGCAGGTAGCAGACCGCGTCCGCGTCGCGGGTCAGGGCGCTGCCCACGACGTTGGTGACGACCACGATCGTGGCACCCTTCTCCGCGGCAAGACGGGTAGGAGCCAGCGTGTCGGCGGTCTCGCCCGACTGGCTGACGCTGATCACCAGCGTGCGCTCGTCGATGGGCGGCGGGCCGTAGCGCATCTCCGAGCCGATCTGGCTCGCCGCCGGCAGGCCGGCCCATTGCTGGATCAGGAACGCTCCGACGTCGCTCGCGTAGCGGGCCGTGCCGCACCCGACCACGTACACGCGATCGATCGCCTTGAGCTTGTCGGCGATCTCGGTCAGCTCGGGGATAGCCACGCTCCCGTCCGTCGCCACGCGACCCCGCAGTGCCTCCTGGATGGCGTGCGGCTGCTCGTAGATCTCCTTGAGCGTGAAGTGCTTGAAGCCGCCCTTTTCGGCGGCGTCAAGCGTCCATTTGATGCGCGTCACGTCGCGCTCCACCTGGGTGCCGTCCAGGTCCAGGATGCGGACACCATCGGGCCCGACATCGGCCAGGTCGCCCTCCTGGAGGATCACCACGTTCTTGGTGTGCTCCAGGATCGCCGGCACGTCGCTGGCCAGGAAGCCCTCGCCGTTGCCGAGCCCAACGATGAGCGGCACGTTCATGCGGGCGCCCACGATGCGATCGGGGTGATCGGTGTGCATGACACCGATGGCGTACGCGCCGCGCACCTCCCGCAGCGCCAGGCGCACCGCCTCGACCAGGTCGCCCCCGTAGCGCGACTCGATGAGGTGGGCCAGCACCTCGGTATCGGTCTCGGAGAGGAACGCATGGCCCTCCACACGCAGCCGGTCCTTGAGCTCCGCGTAGTTCTCGATGATCCCGTTGTGGATCAGCGCCAGGTTGCCGGTGCAGTCCGCGTGCGGGTGGGCGTTCGTGTCATTCGGGCGACCGTGCGTCGCCCAGCGGGTGTGCGCGATCCCCGGGTGCCCGACTGGTGTGTTCCCGTTGCCGTTCAGGTGGTCGGTCAGGTTGCTGAGCTTGCCGGCGCGCTTCTCGACGAAGACCTTGCCCTTGTCGGTGAGCACCGCGATGCCGGCGGAGTCATAGCCGCGGTACTCGAGCCGGCGGAGCCCTTCGAGCAGGATGGGGGCGGCGTCGCGCGGCCCCACGTACCCGACGATGCCGCACATGGTCGCCCTCCCTCGTCAGTTCAGACGCGTCTCCGCGAGCCGGGCGAGCCCGCGGGCGATCTCAAAAATCTCCTCGGAGTCGTCCCCCTCGACCATGATCCGCAGCTTCGGCTCTGTACCGGACGGCCGGACCAGGATCCGTCCCCTGCCACGGAGCACGTTCGTTGCCTGGGACACGGCGGCGCCGAACTCGGGGTCGATCTGCCACTGATCCTTGTGACGGACGGCCGAGTTTAGCACCACCTGCGGAAGCCTCGGGATCCGTGCGGCGAGCTCGGAGAGGCACGTCCCACCGGCTGCGCGCATGGTCTTGGTGAGCTCGATGGCCGTAAGCAGCCCGTCGCCGGTGGTCGCCCGGTCGCGGAAGATGACGTGCCCGGACTGCTCCCCCCCGAGCACCGCGCCGCTGCGTTCCATGGCCTCGAAGACGTGCCGGTCCCCCACCGGGGTGCGGATCACCGACCCGCCCGCAGCGCTGACCGCACGCTCCAGCCCGCCGTTGCTCATCACCGAGACCACGAGCAATCCGTGCGCCAGCGTGCCCGCCGCGAGCCGGTCGAGGGCGCAGATGCCCATCACCGCGTCGCCATCCACGATTTCGCCCCGCTCGTCGGCCCCGATCAACCGGTCTGCGTCCCCGTCGAAGGCGAAGCCCACGTCGAGTCCGTTGAGCTTCACCGTGTGCGCCAGTCCCTCCGGCTGCGTGGATCCGCAGCCGTCGTTGATGTTGCTGCCGTCCGGCTCCCCGCAGACCACCGTCACCTCCGCGCCCAGGTCGCGGAACAGGTCCGGAGCGATGACACTGGCCGAGCCATTCGCGCAGTCGATCGCAATGCGCAGCCCGCTGAACGCCTCCCCCGCCGCTTCCACCAGGTGCGCGCGGTAGGCATCCACGGCCGTCGGGTCGCGAGCGATCGTCCCAATCTCCCCGTTGGCCGGTCGCGCCAGCGACTCCGCCTGGAAGATGAGGTGCTCGAGCTGGTCCTCCGCCTCGTCGTCCACCTTGCGCCCGCCGGAGATGACCTTGAGCCCGTTGTCCTCCGCGGGGTTGTGCGAGGCGCTGACCATGATCCCGGCGTCGTAATCACCGGCGGCGGCCACGAAGGCCAGGCACGGGGTGGTGACCACGCCCAGCTCCACGGCATCGGCTCCCACGCTGGCCAAGCCTGAGCTCAGGGCGGCGACCAGCATGTCGCCCGAGCGCCGGGTGTCCTGACCGACCACCACCCGCCGGTGATTGCCACCCAGCAGGTGGCCCACCGCGCGCCCCAGGTCATGGGCCAGCGTCGGGGTCAGGTCGACGTTGGCGACGCCGCGGATCCCGTCAGTCCCGAAGAGACGACCCATTCAGGGCGACGGGCTTGGGCTGGGTGTGGGCCGGGCGATCACCACTGGCACCTGCGGGGGCGCGAACCCGACCAGCGAGATGCCCGCGGGCAGCGTCGCTCCCCGGAGCCAGTCCGCTGACGTCGATGAAGGGCGTGATCTGCGCCGCCTTGAGCGCCGCGATCGCCGGCGCGGGTCCGCCAACCGTCAACGAGATCTGGCCGAGCTGCGGCAGGCAGCTGGATCCTGACGGCACGTTCCGGCAGACGATGCCCACCAGGAAGGTTCGGCTTGCTTGCGCAGGACCGATGGCGACCGTGACCCCCACCGTGGCCGGCTCCCCCTTGGCCAGGCGCACACCGGACGGGAGCACCGGCTTGACCGTGAAGGTCCTGCTCGCCGCCAGGCCGGCAATGTTGACCTGGTCGGTGGTCACGTCGATGACCGAAGCCAGCGCCGCGGGAGTGCCACGCAACGTGATGGCAGCGGGCGAGCTGGTAATCCCGTTGACCTGGAAGCCGGCGGCCGTAGCCCCGCCCAGGCGCGGCCGGACCGGCACCGTCTTGCTCGTCTCCTGGGTCGTGACCGGGATATGGACGTTGATCACATCCGGGGCCAGCTCCACCGCCTCCACGGGCTGACCGCGCGCATCGATCGGCACCAGCCGCACCTGCTTGTTGAAGTCGATCCCTGAGGCGTCAATGCTCACCCGCGCCTGTGCGGCGGTCACCTGGTTGAGGAGCGAACGCGGCCCGCGGGCATCGACCTTGTCCGCGCTCAGCGAGGGGACACCCAGCTCGAGGCCGGACGGCACCGTGCCCCGGTCGAGCACGACCGGCACGCTGTGCGTGTCGAGCACGTCCAGGTTCACCGTCACGCGCGTCGGGCTGAAGTCGAGCCAGCTGACACCGTCGGCTAGGGAGCGGACCTGCACGGGCAGGCTCTGCTGCTGTCCGGCGCGCTGCATGTCGTACTGGGAAAGGTCCACGGTGGCCGCGAAGCTGTCGGTGGTGACCGGCGCGCTATTGCTGCTCTGCTGGCGGTAGTGCACCTGGATGTTCCCCAGGTCCTGGGTGATCACGTATGCCCCATTGGGCTGGTTGATGCGCTGGATGGGCACGCCGGAGATGCGCGCCTCGGTGAACGAGCCGGAGAAGACGAGCCCGGTGTACAGGATCGTCGCCAGGCCGGTCGCGCCCAGCTTGAGCTCCCAGTTGCGGAAGATCCAGCGCATCAGCCGCGGCGCTCCAGCGGAATCACCGGCTCGGTGGGCGGAGACGCCGGCGCGGCAGATGACGCCGGCGCGGCTCAGCGCGGCGATCGCGCCGGCGACGGAGGTGAATGCGCGACGGCTCGCGCGTCCGTTCCTCCCCTATGATCCGCGCTTCCGGATCGGCCGGCCCAATCGGCTCCTCCTCCGCCCCCAGGCCCCATCGGCCCTCGAGCGTGCGTCGCAGCAATGGCACGGCCCGGCGCGGGGTCTGAGGCCGAATGAGGTTCAGGATCCGCCGTCGGAGCTGCTCCTCCGTCAGGTTGCGCTCGATCCGTCCGCGCAGCACCAGGCTGATCGAGCCGGTCTCCTCGCTGACGACCAC
>VBJP01000242.1:0-1492 GCA_005880165.1 Chloroflexota bacterium
TCCTCGTCGCGCTTGCAGCCGTCGCCGGCGAAGTAGCGCCCGGGGAAGCGCGACCAATACGTCTCCTCGTATCGATCGGGGTCCTTGTAGATCCCTCGCAGCATCGCCGGCCAGGGACGCTCCAAAACGAGATATCCCCCGCCCCCCAGCGGCACCGAGTTCCCCGCGTCGTCCACGACGTCCGCCTTGACTCCGGGGAACGGGAACGTGGCAGACCCCGGCTTCAACGTCACGACCCCTGGGAGAGGGGTGATCAGGATCATCCCGGTCTCCGTCTGCCACCAGGTGTCGACGACGGGGCACCGCTCCCCGCCGATGTACTTCCAGTACCAGGCCCAGGCCTCGGGGTTGATCGGCTCCCCCACCGAGCCCAGCAGCCGCAGCGAGCTCAAATCGTCCCGCGCGAAGACCTCGGCGCCGTACTTCATCAGCGCCCGGATCGCGGTCGGGGCGGTGTACAGGATGGTGGCGCGGTACTTGGCCGCGATCTGGGCCCATCGGTCCTTGTCCGGGTGGTCGATGGCGCCCTCATAGATGATCCCGGTGGTGGCGTTGGCGAGGGGCCCGTACACGATGTACGAGTGGCCGGTCACCCAACCGATGTCGGCCATGCACCAGTAGACATCGGTCTCCGCATGGATGTCGAAGATGAGCCGATGCGTCTCGGCGACCCCTGCCAGATACCCGCCGGTGGTGTGCATGATGCCCTTGGGCTTGGCGGTGGTGCCCGACGTGTACAACAGGTAGAGCAGGTCCTCGGAGTCCATCGCCTCCGGCTCGGCGGTCGTCGATTGCCGAGCCACGAGCTCGTGGTACCAGAGGTCACGCCCCTCGTGCCAAGAGACCTCCTGGCCGGTCCGCTTCACAACGATGCAGTGCTTGACCGATGACGTCCGCTCGATCGCCTCGTCGGCATTCGCCTTGAGCGGCACCACCGCACCCTTGCGATACCCACCGTCGGCGGTGATCACCGCCACGCACTCGGCGTCCTCGATGCGTCCGGCCAGGGCATCGGCGCTGAATCCACCGAAGACCACCGAATGCGCCGCGCCGATACGCGCGCAGGCCAGCATCGCCACCGGCAGCTCGGGGATCATCGGCATGTAGATCGCCACCCGGTCGCCGCGCTTGACGCCCAGCTCGCGCAGGGCGTTCGCCATGCGGCACGTCTCGTCGAGCAGCTCCTGGTAGCTGATGGTGCGGGAGTCGCCCGGCTCCCCCTCCCAGTAGTACGCGACCCGGTCACCCAGGCCGGCCGCAACGTGACGATCGAGGCAGTTGGCGCTGATGTTCAGCTTGCCGCCCACGAACCACTTGGTGTACGGCAGGTCCCAGGTGTAGAGCTCGTTCCAGGGCTGGATCCAATCGATCCGCTCCGCGGCCTCGGTCCAGAAGGCTCGGAATCCTTCCTCGCTATCCGCCTTCTGAAAGACCGATCGATCGGTGACGAGCGCGTTGGCCACGAAGCCCGTTGGCGGCGGGAAGGTGCGGT
>VBJP01000242.1:1508-4333 GCA_005880165.1 Chloroflexota bacterium
TTCGGTGGTCATGCGAGCAGGCGCCTCCACTCTCTACGCGCTCGGGGTCTTTGAATTCTACGTCCGCCCGACACTCGGCGACCCGCGGGCCCCAAGCCGCGACGCCCGTGGCTGCGGCCCGGCACGTCGATTGCACGCATCCACCGTGCCACCACCGAGGAGGGAGGGCAGCGCTTGAGGTAGTTGCAGCCGGCGCCCTTTCGTCGAACCGACTCGACGCTATTCCTGCTGCAGGAGCTCTGGACATGACAGCCACGTACGCCTCAGCCGACGCTGCCCGAGCCTATCGAATCCCATTCGTCATTGGCGCGTCCGCGATCGGCACGGTCATCGAGTGGTACGACTTCTACCTCTACGCCGTGCTCGCAACATTCCTGGCGCCGGTCTTCTTCCCGGGCGACCCCACCGCGCAGCTGCTCAGCGCGTTGGCGACCTTCGGCGCAGGCTTTGCCGTGCGTCCCTTCGGCGCCGTCGTGTTCGGGCGCATCGGCGACAAGACCGGCCGAAAAGTCGCCTTCCTGTTGACGGTCAGCATCATGGGCGGCGCCACCGTATTGGTTGGGCTCCTGCCCGGCTACAAGCAGATCGGCCTGCTCGCCCCGTTGATCCTGGTCACGCTCCGCATGCTGCAGGGCCTGGCGCTGGGTGGTGAGTACGGTGGTGCCGCAATCTATGTCGCCGAGCACGCTCCGGATCACAAGCGCGGGCTCTACACCTCCTGGATCCAGACCACCGCCACCATCGGTCTTTTCCTCGCTTTGGCGGTCATCCTGCTCTTCCGCCTCACGCTGGGCACCGCCTCCTTCGGGGACTTCGGATGGCGCATCCCATTCCTGCTCGGAGCGGTCCTGGTGGTGGTGGCTCTCTACATCCGCCTCCGCCTCCAAGAGACACCGCTCTACCAGCGAGCGCGCGAACAGGGCAAGACCTCCACTGAGCCCCTTCGCGAGAGCCTCGGGACCCGACAGAACTGGAAGCTGATCCTGCTCGCCCTCTTCGGCATGACCGCTGGTCAGGCCGTGGTGTGGTACACGGGCCAGTTCTACGCGTTGACCTTCATGACCACCACGCTCGGCGTGAAGTTCAGCGACGCCTACATCGTGATGCTGGTCGCGATCGCGCTGGCCACGCCGTTCTTCATCTTCTTCGGGTGGCTGTCGGACCGGATCGGGCGCAAGCCCATCATCCTGGGTGGCTGCCTGATCGCGGCGATCACGTACTTCCCGATCTTCAGCGCCATGCACGGCCTCACGAATCCGATCCCGGGGACCGACCCGGAGGGCAAGGCGATCATGATCGCCCAGAACCCGAACCTGGTCGGGCTGGCTGGCTTGGTCTTCGTGATGATCCTGTATGTGACCATGGTCTACGGACCGATCGCCGCATTCCTGGTCGAGTACTTCCCGGCACGGATTCGCTATACGTCGCTGTCGGTGCCGTACCACCTGGGCAACGGCGAGTTCGGCGGATGGCTGCCGTTCATCGCGACCGCCCTGGTGGCGGCGTCGGCGCCGGGAGGGATCCTGGCGTTCCTCAACCCTGCAGGCACCAAGGGCGGCAACATCTTCGTGGGCCTGGTCTATCCGATTGCGATCTCGATCATGACCGTGGTCATCGGCTGGCTGTACATCCGCGAGACGAAGGAGACGCGCATCTGGGACGAGGTGGGTGGCCACCAGGAGAGCATGCGCGAGGTCAAGGAGGCAGCCGCCGGCAGCTCATTTGCTGGTTAGCGTCGGTCGGGGCATGGGGCGCGGCCGCGCCGTCTGGCCGCACCGCCGGCGGCGTCGTGGGCGCGGCCGCCGCCGCGCATTGAGCCGAGTGATGCAAGAGCGCTGCATCTGGCTCAAAAGCGCTGGTGGAGCAGCATGGTTGATGCCGGGGCGCGCCATCGGCTCCTTCGGCGCTCGTGCAGAAGCATCGTCAATAAATACCTGCTGTGGCGCGGGCGGGGCGCGGCCAGATCGCCGCTGGGTGTCCGAGAGGTCAGGCCCCTAGGTGCTACCTGTCGGCACGCCGGTCGGTTGAGTGGCCGTCGGTGCACCCGGGGCCGGTCCGCGAACCAGCGAAACCAGGAACGCGGCGCCGAGGTATGAGGCTGCCATCACCGCGAAGGCCGCCGGGTAGCTGGCGTGCTGCACGATCTGGCCGATGATCCACGCCCACCCGGCTCCGACTCCGAAGGCGGCGGTGAAGTAGACCGCGAACGCCACGTCACGCAAGGGACCCAGTGCTCGATCGGCGAGGAAAGCCTGGAGCACCGGCGATTCGGAGAATACGGCGGTCCCGAACGGAAGCATCAGGGGCACCAGCAGCGCGAGATTCGAACCGGCGGCCACAAAGGCCAGGATCCCAGCTGCGCACAGCACGTAGTAGACGATCAGGGTGGGGCGACGCCCGTATCGGTCTGAGATCGTGCCGGCCAGGAGTGGACCGATGATCGCGCCCACCAGTAGCAGCGCATAGAGCAGCGCGGTCGTCTCCTCGCTGAGCCCGAGCGGCCCCTGGAGGTAAAGGAGCATGAACGGCGCGACGATGTCCAGGCCGCGTCCACCGGCTGCCACCAGCGAGGCACCCAGGATGGCCCGCAGGTCCTTCCGGGCAATAACCGCGCGGAAGTGCTCGCGCGGGGTGCCAGACGCCTCCGCGGCCCGCCGGTAGGCGCCGTGGTCCTCGCGGACCGTCAGGAGGATCGTGCCCCCTGCCAGCAGCGCCGGAATGCCAAAGACGGCCACCGTGGCCTGCCAGCCGATGGCGTGGATGAGGCCCAGCCCGACGAATGGCACGAGCAGCGTCCCCACGTTGCCGCCGCTGATGTGCGCGCT